>JAKRSB010000040.1 GCA_022402525.1 Thermosynechococcaceae cyanobacterium MS004 | reverse complement strand
AGAGGGCATTATGCGCGAATCTGTCATCTATCAAGAAATCCTTCAAGAAGGCGAAGTTAAGGGCGAGATCAAGGGCAAGCTTGAGGGTGAACTTTCCCTTGTTCTCCGACAACTCGCACGACGCTTTGGCAGCATTTCCCCTAACGCACAAGCGCAGATTCAATCTTTGTCTCTGGCCCAAATTGAAGCCCTCGGTGAGGCTTTACTGGACTTCTCTGCTCCCGATGACTTGACCCTCTGGCTTCAAGACATTCAGGCGTAGGACGGGCGGAGACTGGACGCTAATTAATGCTTTCGATATTAACGACATTCTTATTATTGAATGAGACACTGAAGCGTTAATAAAACAAGTCTGGCACCCGCACTGAAACCCGCTGCCCACTGGTTTCCACCTCCATCCCAATTCTCAGACGATAGCTCGGAATCCTCAAGCTTAAGAACAGCGTAAACAGCAACGAGTTCTCTTGTTGAGATCGCTTGCCGTAGGTACGGCAATCAGTTCTCCATTTTCCAGCTCGTACAACTCATCGCTACCATCGTCATAGTTGAGGCATTTTTCAAAGGGCATTCTCAGCGTTGCAACTTTCATTGCCTTATCTCCAGCCCAGTCCGACTTCTATGATCTCCTCCACACATCCACTCAACCAAAACTAAGGGAATGAACATTCAATGAGGTGAAAGAACTTTACCGCGATCTCCAGGAGCATCTTCAAAAATTGCCCCACGGCTTTGGAGATCACGTTTCAATTCCGATGAAATTCCCCTCCCAAGAAACAAAAATCTAGCCTTTGCTACGATTGCCCCACGCAGGTTTGCTTCTGTGAGATCTGCATCACGTAGGTCTGTCCCACGCAATATTGTCCCACCCAAGTTTGCTTTATTTAGGGTTGCTCTAGTGAGGTTTGCTTCACTCAGGATTGCTCTATCCAGATTTGCCTCATTTAGGGTTGCTCTAGTGAGGTTTGCACCACTCAGATGTGCACCACTCAGATCTGCACCACTCAGATCTGCACCACTCAGATCTGCCTCATATAGGTTTGCACCACTCAGATCTGCCTCATATAGGTTTGCACCACTCAGATCTGCCCCATATAGGTTTGCACCACTCAGATCTGCCCTAAACAGGTTAGATTTTGCAAAGTCACGCAATGGATCCAGTCCGGCAATTGAAGCAAGTGTTCCAAAGTGATCACTGGATAGCATTGTAAAAGCTGCAATAATTAGCTTAAGATTTTTCATTGCATTGGCTTCTGGAGAAAAATCCGTTAGCTTCCTACGAAGAATAGCTCGTTTATTACGACTTACCCCTTTATCTTTTAGCTGTTCTAACCATTCTTGGATTCCATCCTCTGTAAAATTTGACGGTAACGCCAAGATGTCAGTAGATAGGCGTTTCTCAGCCTGGGAGATAGAGAAGCTTTGATCCTGTTTAGAAAATCTTTTTTTACAGGTTAGTCGATGCTGTTCTTTCCAGGTTACAAAAATCCCACTCAATCCCACTGTTAATCCAACCGCCAATCCAGAAGGTGCGCCACCCGTTAAAATCAACATCGCCATAAAACCCAGCAGCACCGCTCCCCCCTGCTGAAGCAGTGAGGTCATACCAGCCGCAGCCTCTTGATCTAGACCTATGTTTTTATGGCTTACGGGTACCATTGTTTTTATCCTTCATGTTCTGCCATAACTCACGCCCATCTGCAATAAAACGTCCCAGAATGCGGCAAGCTAGCAAAATCCATAATAGAAAATCAGACGTGATGATGATGTAACAAGCATAGCGTGTTACCCCCAAAGGGCTTTCTAGCAAACACAGATCATAGCTTGCAAAGTCTTTGCCAATAATGATCCGGCCTAGCCAACTTGGCACTTGTAACAAAATACCGAGTGCGATCGCATCCTGCACCGACAGATAAACCGTGCGCCATAGCTCCCCCATCAGCGCTCGACCAACCTGATCTAAAGATTCCCAAAAACCCGTCAAAAAAGCTTGTGTTCTTTTCCCTGATTCCGTTGACGGTTTGGGAGTTCCTAAAAGTGGGTCATCCTTTGAATCAGGAGACTTTTGGCTCATTATGCCTAGCAAATTCGTATTGACACCAAAATCTTCCCATAAATTCTCTAAATACTGTTTGGCGTCAAAATCTTCTCATCCCTAGACAGGTGCGATCGCCACTTCTTCCGCACGAAACCGCCGCAGCGTCTGCTGCACCAGATCTTTCGCAACATCCATCCGACTGCTGGCCTTAAAAATCCGCTGCACGATTTGGCTCAGTAAGGTGTTATCTAACTGCCAGGACTCCGTGGCGCGATGAACTTCAAATAGCTCAATGAGGCTAAGTCCCGCCATACGGGTAAAGTAGGCCGCCCCTACGCCTTGAAGCATTCCACCCGCCACGTAGGTCACGGTATTACCCTTGAGCACCTGGGTTAAGACTTGGCTGGAAGCTTCCACCAAGCCCATCTGAATTAGATTCTTACCCAGCACGCTCGCAATTTCGGTGGCGCGCTCCAGGGAGAGCTGAATCTGGTAGATGTCTGCTAGCTCTTGAATCATTTTGCCCGTAATGGCTGCTGTGGCAACCATATCCAGAGAGGGCAGCGGGTTGGCCAAGGCAACGCCAGCGGCAATCCACTGGTAGCGCTCTAGGATCGGCAGGGCGCGATCGCGGCGAAGCTGATTGAGTCCAGTCTGCACAGTCTGCTGGAGGGCAAGGGTTTGCTGGTAGGCTCGCTGAAGCACAAGCTGGCTGACTTCCTGAGTCGCTATCGTCTGCATTCGAGCCAGGAGGGGCTGAATCTGGGGTGGGGGAGTTTCGAGGGTTTCTTGATACGACCCGTCTGCTTGGTGTCGGCGGACTTTGATCGGCTGCGGTGTGGCTGCGATCGCCACCACATCTGCTGCCGCGACGATATCCTGCACACGCAGCTTGAGCTGAGCTAAGACCAGCTTGGCTTGGTCAGGCAGATACTGATCTTGCTTATTCAGGACGAGCAGCACCCGTTTTTGCTGCTGATGGAGCTGCTGTAGGGCGCTCCATTCAAGTTGGGTTAAGTCGCCCTGCACCACAAACAGCACCACGTCGGCTAGCTGATTAAAGCCGTTGGCGCTGCTGGTCACTGAGGCTTCTGGCGCAATGGGCGCAATGGGCGCAATAATCGATTCTGGACTGCACTCCTGGAGATCGTTCAGGCTCCATTGGGCGGACGTGGCGCTATCTGCCAGCCTGAGCTGCTGCTTAAGGGCCGTTTTGCCAACGGCGCGGGTGCCCAAAATGAGTAAATCTAGGCTCTGCCGAGAAAGGCTCTGCTCAATGTCCAACAGCGTGGCTTCATAGCCAGAGATATCTTGAGCTGGCGCTTCATGATGCCACTGCCCAAGCTGAAGACGGGTTTGGGCGATCGCCTCCTGAAGCATTTTGGGCGTCAGCGATCGCAAATCGAGCGGAGCCTGTGGTTGTCGTCGCCAAAGGGTGCGGGTACTCCAGAGGGTCGCCCCAGCCAGTCCAGCCCAGCCCACGAGTTCTACCCCTGGAAGATGGGTCATGACGTAACCAGCAGCTAATCCGGCACTGCCCCATACAAAAAGACGTTTCGGCGGCAGATTTAACCGCTGAAAGGCAAACCGCTGAAAGGGTTCTGAAGGCAAGTGGCCAGACAGCTGGCTAGACAATTGACTAAGAAATCCTGACGCTGGAGCAGCCATAGCAAAATGTCTGTAATGGAACGGTTCTGTAACGGGGAGATTGCGTTAATCTTTGCTGAAAAATGAGTGACGGGCGATCGCCTTGAGCAAGTGGAAGGCAATGGGCATTAAGGCAGTAAAGACTCTTCGGTTCAGAAAGATCAACACCCGTGTGAACCCGCCCATGCAAAATAGTATCTCATGGCCTTGAGTCTCGATCCTTGAATCTCGATCCTGACGCCTGAGTGGTTCACTTTTGTGATTCGCTCTTATGGCTCTTATGATTTGTGATCTTTCTGCATCTAAAGAGTGATGGAGTCTGAATTGCTTTGACTTAAACTATGGCTTGAGATAGATAAACCCTTGCAATAGAAAATTCTTCTTACGAAATAGACCAGCATAAAACTGAACCATAGAGGTCTGTAGATAGAGGTTTGTAACGTGAAGACAGAGACAAGACATGTCCCATCAGCCCAGGCAGATCTACCTGAGCCAGATCTGGCCCAGGCAGATCTGGCTCAGGTAGATCTGGCCCACGCACAAATCCTTAGACAAGCACTTCTAGATTTTGTCTTGGATGCCGAGGCCGAGGTCGCCTCAGCGCTGGAAGCCTTTACTGCAAAGCAGCTCAAGGTCTTAGCCAATGGCCTACTCCGAGATCGGGCCCAGATGGATGCTGCTGTGGAAATGTTTGCCTTACAGGAAAGTGCTGCTGGTAAGCCCGTCCTGGACTGGTTCTTGGCGCAAGACCCATCGCTGTCTGAAGGCGATCGCACTCTTGTCAAAACCTGGCGCAATAGTTTTATTGGGCTATTTACAGTGCAGAGCATTGAACAAGCTAATGCTCCAACTAATGCTCAAACTAACGCTGCCCATAATCTTGGTTCAGGTCACGCGGCCAAAACCTTCACCCTCAGCAACTGGCTCACGTCCAAGGCCTATTCCGTCATCCCATCTCAGACAGAGCTAGAAACCCTGAAGCGCGTTGGCCCCAACGACATTATCTTGACGCGGATTTTGCCGCTCACCCAAAAACAGTGGATGTTTTCTGGCCCTAGGGTACTGCTGGGCAAGCTGGGCAAGCCCAAACTCGCCGTGGCGATCGGCAATTTTAAGACCCACCATCCATCAGATCTTTATGCAGACGCCCCAGAGTTACTTGAAACTGCATGGCGATCTGTAGAAGACGGGTACCAGTCTTTTATTCAGTTCTTTGGCAGCGATGAAGTGACGCTGCCCGGCCATCAGCTCAGCCAGCGGCTAACGGATTTTCAGGCTGCCATCACGCAAGCTCGCCTCCAGTCCACCGAACTCGACGAGGGAACGTCATTGAAAGATCTAGCCGACCAAGTGGGGCTAGATGCTGCCGAGATTGCAGCGGAACTTCCCGCCGGTATTTCGGAAAAGATGATTCATAAAGCCCTAGAAAAAGCAGCTTCTCCAGAAATGGTGATGCCCCCCGTCGAGGTGCCTGCCCATCTCAAACAGGCAAGTCGTGTGACTGTACTTGCTCATCCCCGCTGGGGGCAGGTTTTTCTGGCAGACTATGAGTCCATCAAAACGCTCTTGGGCAACCAGCGATCGCGTTTCGGCTCGCCTGATTTCAGCTCACTGGATTTAGCCCCAGAGGATTTGCTTCTTCTGCGACAGTTCGCAGAGAATCCTGAGGCCAAAGCTTTTGTCTGGGAGCGGCTGGCCCATCAGTATCCAGTCCAGCTTGAGCAGTGTCTAGGCCAGGTTCTAGAGCGTCCAGACTTTAGTCTAGACAAGAATTTAGATATATTTCTTAATCTATTTAACAAGCCTTTAACGCCAGAACTACCGGAGACAGCCAGTGTGCCTAAGCACCTGCATGACTTACTTCAAGACGCAGTTACTGAAGTCTATCAAACTCAGTCTAAAGGTAGAGGGAAAGGAGCGGCTGCCCAGAAAAAAGGTGGTTTTTCACGCTAATTTGCACCAAGAGTTATGACTTATTATAGACAGACGCTAAGACTAAAAAGATTATGATGAATGAGGAGAAAGATAAGTTAAAACGTTGAAGATAAATAAGAATTTTACAAGAACCTGAAAGGTTTTAAAAATTCTTTTTATGTCTAAAGTATTTGACTTTTTCGCTTTTACTCGTCGTCAAGAGGAACGAAAACATGAATATTATTGCTTGGGTTGTATTGGGTATTATCGCGGGTGCAATTGGTAAGGCTATCTACCCAGGAGCACAGGGGGGCGGCATCTTATCTACCATCGTTCTCGGCATTGTAGGAGCGTTTATTGGGGGAAGTTTGGTAACATTCCTCACGACTGGGGCACTGTCGTTTACGGCAACTAGCTTAAGTATTCCAGGTATTTTTGTTGCTGTGCTTGGTGCAATTATTGCAATTTTCCTATGGGGCTTGATCGCGCGTCGCACGGTTTAGCCTACAGTTTGCGATCGCGCGCTAAAATTCCCCTGGCCTGAAGCATGTTATGGATATATGTCTAGGAGATATATGGCTCTGAAACATGCTTTAGGCTGATGAGCGATCACCATAGACTAGCAGGCTAATTCTATAAGCCCCTTACTTTCTAATTAAAGTGAGGGGTTTGTTTTTGAATGATTAATCTGAATGATTAGAAAATCTGCTCTTTCCACTCAGTGACCTAATTTTAGTGGCGTCATTTCAATAATGCGATTTCACTGGTGCAATTTAATAGTGTGATTTCAATAATGCGATTTCAATAATGTTCCTGAAGCCCAATCTCTACCTCAAGCTCCCATCATCAATCATCCTCACTCCATCGCAGAGCGCGCTCAAAAGCTGTGATTTCGGGCAGAACTACCTGTGCAGAGGGGGAGTCAGCGTGAGGTGCGTCAGGAGGAAGCGAACTTAAGGGGCTTATTTTTAGGGAGTCTGCATCCCAATAAATGGATTGAATATCGTCTGGTAGGGCTTTAGCCAGGGCAGCATAAGCCTCTGACTTCACTTGAGCAATCGTTTCATGATCGATCACCTGTCCTTCTGACTGTAAAAAGCCGACAATCCGGCTCTCTGACCAGTGAAACGTCTGAGATAGTACCAGCACAAGACGCTGAAGCGTAGGCAAATGATCGAGGGCAACCTGCAGGTAGCACCACAAAGGAGGAGAAGCAGCATCTAGGACATACTGCACAGACTCAATAGACGGAGCTTCTTCTTGGTTGATGCAGAGCGCGGCCTTATTGAACACCCAGGTCTGCAGCGAAAAATTTGCTGCATCCTCAACACCCTCGGCTTCATCGGAAGGTGCGCCCAGATCCAGATAGGTCAGCTCAAAGAAAATATTGCGCCAGACCTTGGCAAATAGGTAGTCCGTTTGGAGGGCAGCACTCGCCATATTGCGAATGAGGACGTAGGACAGCCCCGCGTACCGACTAAAAATGGCGACAAAATACTTTCCCTCATCGGGATGCTGCTGAAACCTATAAACCAGGTCGCGATCGCTCAATGAGACAAGAGGCTGAATCAGAGGATGTTGGGCTTCTATAAAGTCAGGAACGCGCATGGACAAAGGTATTACTCAAGAGCAATTGCTAAACAACGGCAATCTTAGAAACAATACCAGAACCTGCAAAAACACCCAATTGGTTTGCGGATAAGATCTGCTATCATGGGTCAAGATTGCCCCTGGAGAGGTGGCTGAGTGGTCGAAAGCGGCAGATTGCTAATCTGTTGTACGGTTCGTAAGTCCGTACCGAGGGTTCGAATCCCTCCCTCTCCGTTTTAGAACGTTAGGCTCAGGATAGATCCTTAGAATAGGTCTATTGCTAAACCTTATCTGTAAATCTGCCCGCAAATCTGCTTGTGAACGATCCTGCCATTTTTGTCTTAGGGCAACACAGCATTCTAGTGGCACAGAACATTAAAGCTGTTTTACCCCATGCGATTCTCTATGGGCTGCGCGATCGCACTCAGTCGGCTGATGTGGACGTTAGCTTCGAGAACTTTGGCGATGCACTCCGGACAGTGTTTGCTGAGAATAGACCCGTCATTGGCATTTGCGCGTCGGGGATTTTAATTCGTACCCTTGCGCCCTTGCTGACCAGTAAGTGGCAGGAGCCTCCAGTCTTGGCGATTGCGGAGGATGGTAGTGCGGTGGTGCCGCTACTGGGCGGCTTGCATGGCGTGAATGACCTTGCCCGTCAGATTGCGACTGCCCTAAATATTGCCCCCGCCATTACCACCACTGGTGATATTCGGTTTCGGACGGCACTGCTGTCGCCACCCGTGGGCTACACCCTCGCCAATCCAGAGGATGCTAAAACCTTTATTTCGGATTTGCTGGCTGGGGCAACGGTCAAGCTGGAGGGCAATGCACCCTGGCTGACCGCCAGTCAGCTTCCCTTTGCCGCAGAGGCACGACTGACGCTAAAGGTAACGGAGCAGGCAAACACCCCGACTTTAGTCCCAGGCACGTTAATCTACCATCCCCAAACCCTTGCCCTAGGTTTTACCCAAGCCCTGACGCAAGACCCCGCCGCCGCGATCGCCTTTGTGCAGCAGCTTTTCTCTAGCGCTAACCTTGCCCCCGCCTCTATTGCAGGCGTTTTTGGCCAAACCCATTATGCGGGGCATCCTGGAATCCACGCGATCGCTCAAGCCTTGGGCGTTCCGGCACGATTTTTTAAGCTGGATTCTAAAACGCCGGAAACAGCCACAGCCCTAGCGCAGAGGGCGGCGGGGACAGCAAGTCAATTGATTGCGATTGAGTCCGGCGCAGAATGTAGCGCGATCGCCCTTGCGCCCCTGCCGATTGATGTCCACAACCTGGGGCAAGCCCAGGGGCAGCTTGTGGTGGTAGGGACAGGCCCCGGCAGTGCAGACTGGATGTCTCCAGAAGTGAAACACAGCCTACAGGCCGCGACGGACTGGGTAGGGTACAGCACCTATCTCAACCTGGTTGAGCCTCTCAGAACCCACCAGCAGCGCCATGATTCTGACAATCGTGAGGAGTTAGATCGCGCCAGACTGGCGCTGAACTTGGCCGCTGAAGGGCGATCGGTTGCCGTCGTTTCATCGGGCGATCCGGGCATTTTTGCGATGGCGGCGGCAGTCTTTGAGGCCCTAGAAGACGCCTTCGCCCAAAACCTTAATCCAGATTGGCACCAGATTAAGATTCAGGTTGCCCCCGGTATCTCCGCCCTTCAGGCCGCCGCCGCACGGGTCGGAGCACCCATTGGCCACGATTTTTGCGTTATCTCGCTCTCGGATATTCTGAAGCCTTGGTCAACCGTTGAACGACGGCTCAAGGCCGCAGCCGAAGCGGACTTTGTCATTGCGCTCTATAATCCAGTCTCCAAACACCGCACCCAGCAGCTCGCGATCGCCCGTGATCTGCTCTTACAAACGCGATCGCCAGAAACGCTGGTCATTCTGGCACGAAACGTGGGACGGGCTGGGGAAGAGATTGTGGTGCGATCGCTCAGTCAGCTTTCCCCAGAGGAAGTAGATATGCGGACGCTGGTGCTGATTGGCTCTAGTAAAACCCGCAGGTTTGCCTCTCTCTACGGACACTGGATCTATACCCCTCGGCACTACGATGAAGAAGCGTTGGGCTAGCCCTTCGTCACAGATCTCAGCAACTCCTATATCTCGGTAACTTCTATATCTGAACAACTCTTATATTTCGGTAACTTCTATATCTCGGTAACTCCTATATCTGAGCAACTCTTATATCTCGGTAACTTCTATATCTGAGCAACTCTTATATCTCAGTAACTCCTATATCCCAGCCATGTCTATACCTAACCTGACCGAAGCAACCCTGCGTCGCCACAGTACATCCAAGTCTTTTCAGCGGGGCGAAGACTACTATCGCGGGGGAGCCGTCATTGAGATTTGTCAGCGGGGAAATCATCTCTTTGCGGAAGTTGAGGGTAATAATGTTGATCCTTACTATGTCCATATCGCGTTTGATGCGGGGGGAATTACCAAGGTGGATTGCACCTGCCCTTACGATTTTGAAGGCTGGTGTAAACATACTGTCGCGACTGCTCTGACATGGCTACGAGATCAGCAACGCATCCAGCAGCGCCCTTCCCTAGAGCAGCTTCTGGATCAGCTCGATCCAATCCAAACCCAGCGTCTAGTCCAAGAGCTGGTGGCGGAACAGCCCAGCCTGCTCAATCAAGTGGATCGGTGGGTCAGCCAAGTAACCCGGTCAACGCCTGTCGTGACTGTACAGGCCAAGCGCTCTCCTAAACGCCAAGCATCCCTGGATTTTCAGTCCTACCGGGCTCAGGTTCAGCGCCTGATGCGGGATGCGCTGAACTATTGGGAGGAAGGTTGGGACGAGGACCCGATTGAAATTGAACTTCCGGATATTTTGGATCAGGCCCAGGCTTTTACGGAGCGAGGGGATGGAGAGAGTGCGCTGGCCATTCTTGAAATCATTACCCAGGCCTGTGTTGAGGACTGGGACGAGATTACCGAATATGGGGGAGAAAGCGATCTCCTGATTAACTTGCTTGACCCCGTTTGGGCAGAAGCCATTCTGAGTACTTCATTCCAGCCAGGAGATGAAGTCGAGATCCAGCTCAACCTAGAGGGTTGGGAAGATCGTCTGGGAAGCTGCTTTGAGATGAGCGCCGAGGCCCTTCGTCAGGGGTGGGACGCTTCAGGATTGGCGGCGGTGCTGCGCGGTGAAAGTACAGACCTCTGGGATGATACGCCGCCTAACTATGCCGATTCATTGGCTCAGATTCGGCTAAGAATTTTGGATCGGCAGGAGCGTGTTCAGGAGTATCTGAACCTTGCCTGGGCCGAAGATCAGATCCAGGAATACCTGACGATGCTGATCCGACTGGGGCGGATTGCTGATGTTATGGCAGCTCAAGATCGGCTTGCGAGTGCAGCTCACGCGCTGGTGGTTGCTAAAGCCCTCCGCGAGCAGGGTGCCTTACCCGAAGCCTTGGCGATCGCACAGCGGGGATTGACCTTACCGGAATCAAAGCCTTGGCAGCACCGCTGGGGAACAGGGGAACAGGCTGAGCGAACCGGAGTTGCTAGCTACCCACTCGCCGACTGGACCAGTGAACTAGCGGAGGGTTTAGGACAAACGTCTGTAGCTCTGGAGGCCAGGATTGAGGCATTCAAGGCCCGTCCTTCCTTTCAGGATTACCAAAAAGTACAGGCCCTTGCAGGTGAAGCCTGGGCAGCGATCAAGCCGGAGCTACTCCACCATTTGCGACAGCAGAATCGTTGGAATGCCACAGAAGCAAAGGTAGCGATCTTTCTGCATGAGGCATTGATTGACGATGCGATCGCGGCCGTGGATCCTTCCGGCAGTGGACAGCTCGTGCGTCAGGTAATGGCAGCAGCGATTGCCCAGAGATCGGTCTGGGTGATTGAAAAAGCCCGACGACCAGCGGAAGAAATCATGAATCGCGGGAAATCGGAGGCTTACCAGGAAGTCGTTGAGTGGTTGAGTCTGGCGCGGGCAGCCTATATTGAGTCTGGACAAGAGGCAAAATGGAAACGCTATTACACTGACCTGCGCTCCACGCATTTTCGCAAGCGCAAGCTGATGGGACTATTCCAAAAAGGGAATTTAGGGTAGCGCTATGCCTTGTTACCCAACTCCCCTCAGTCCTGACCTTTGATAAGAAACCGTTCCTAAAAACATCAATGTTTTGAGATTATTTGACTATAATGGTCTGGCCTTTAATAGTCTGGCCTTTGAGTCGCCTTCAACGCTCGACATAGACGCTCCAGTCCCCCAACTCTATTCTTCCAATCTCAGCCCCCTAGCTTTCTTAGGAACCCGTTGACAGTATGGATGCTCAGGAGTTACTCACACAATACGCTCAAGGCATTCGACAATTTGCCAAGGCTCAGCTTCCCGGAGCCTCGTTTTTTAATGCAAAGCTATCCTTTATAAACTTGAGCTTTGCCGACCTGAGCGCTGCTGATTTTCGCGGAGCAGACCTATTTGGGAGCGACCTAAGCTGGGCTAATCTTCAAAGTGCTAACCTTGCCGGAACTAACCTAGGACGGACAAATCTCAGGGGGGCAAAGCTCTATTATGCCGACTTGCGAAACGCCACGCTGCGTGAGAGTCAGCTTAAGGGCGCATTCTTTGATGAAACGACTCGTTTCCCAGCCGAATTCTCCCGGAAGATCTACCAGAAGCGCTAATCACGGGCTATTTTAAGCAGTTGCTTTGCTTTAATTGCACTTTACTTACACTTTAATGACTCACGCCATCTTGCCGTCATTCATGGCGTAGGCAACCCCTGCACCGATCAGTTCAGCGCAAATTGCAACCAATCGATAAACCGTAACGCAGCCCAGCAGTAAGCTTGGCGATAAGTAAACATCCAGAACATTCAGCGCAGAGGCTTCAAAGACGCCCAGCCCACCAGGGGAGGGAATCACAAGGCTCATGAGCCAAGCGAAGCTAAAGCCGCTCATGAGGGGCTGAAAGAGCTGCCAAGTAATGGGCGTAAAGGCCAGCACAACACAAACAAAGGTGGCGCTGCGCAGCGCCATGAAGACGAGAGCGCCTATCAACACCGAGGCCGGATAGTGACGTAAGGCACCAGCGGTGGATTCTTTGCCCTGGCGACGTCGCAGAACCTGCCATAGATGATTGAGAATTCTGGGATGTACCGCCAGCAAAATACTCATCAAGCAAAAAATCAATAGGCTTGAGACGGAACGATGCCAGAGGGCAAGTCCCAACGCCCCTGCCATGACAAATAAAGGCTCTAGCATGACGCTGAGGGTGGCTAGCTCTAGTCCCACGCCCTGACGCTGGGCAGCTTTGACGCGGCCATACAGGTGCCAAATGCTGCCCGGAATATATTTAGCGGGGGTATTCTGCAAAAGGGCAATCATCGCCCAGCGTTTGGGGACAGACTGCCGCAACAATCCTAAAAGCAAGCTCCAAACAAAGGCTGACCAAACTTGGGCGGCAACGGCGATCGCGATCGCACCGCCGATATAGAGCCAGGCTTGGGGCTGTAGATGAAGCGCACTAACCCCCTTCCAGTTATCGCTCAGCGCCTTAACCAGGAAACATCCCGCCGCGATTAAAATGCCCCAGCGGGTCAACCATTGCCAGATAAAACCCATGTTGCAGCTCCTTGGCTGAACCTTTGTTGATGCCAGCCTTAGTGTGCCCCCATAGACTACAACTTATCGATTGGGTTCGCACCTCTTATGTAAAGGTTTACTGTGATTTGTCTCGATCTGTTCATGCAAGTCGCAAAAAAGAGATAGATCTCAACAAGCCTTTCTGGGGAGACGTTATTTAGAATTGAGTGCTGCCATCGGCGGTGAGCAAAATAGGATATAGGTCAGGACGGCGATCGCGGAAGAACCCAAATCCGGCGCGATACTGGGCGATCGCCACTCGGTCGAAGGTCGCTGAAAGGATGCCTTCTTCGGTGCGGCCCAGTTCAGCGAGTTTATCGCCGCGATGGTCAGCAATAAAGGAATGGCCATAAAACGTCAGATTGCCTTCGGTACCAATGCGGTTAGCGGCCACCACTGGAATTGCATTGGCTACCGCATGGCCGATCATGGCGCGTTGCCAAGGATCTTTTGTATCGAGTTCCGCATCATAGGGTTCACTGCCGATCGCCGTGGGATATAGCAAAACTTCTGCGCCCATCAGCGCCATGGCTCGCGCACATTCGGGAAACCACTGATCCCAGCAGATGCCCACGCCCAAGGTGCCGACACGGGTTTTCCAGACTTTAAACCCTGTATCTCCAGGACGGAAGTAGTATTTTTCTTCATAGCCGGGGCCGTCGGGAATATGGCTTTTGCGATACACTCCCAAAATCGCACCGTCGGCATCCACCACGGCCACGCTGTTATAAAAGGCCTGTCCAGCTTTCTCAAAGAAGGATACAGGTATCACGACGCCTAACTCTGCGGCCAGTGCCTGAAAATAGGCGATCGTGGGGTGATCTTGGACGGGATGGGCGCGTGCAAACCAGTCTTCGCGTTCCTCTCGACAAAAGTAGTGCCCCTCAAATAGCTCTGAGGGCAAAATGACCTGCGCACCAGCCGCCGCCGCTTCGCGTATCCAGCCCGTGAGGTGCTTGAGGTTGGTGGCGCATTCATCGGTTAAGGCGATTTGGATTGCCGCAACGGAAAGGGTTGAGGTCATAGTGATGTTGAGGTCATGGCGATGAGACTAGGGCTGCTGCTGGGTGATGCAGTGAAAGGCTCCACCTGCGGTCAGGATGGCTTTGGCCGATAGCCCTACGGTGCGGCGGGTGGGGAAACAAGCGGCGATCGCCTTGACGGCTGGTGCATCATACTTTGTGCCGTAGGTGGGTACTACCACCACATGATTCCCGATGTAGAAGTTAACATAGCTGGCTGGCATAATCTCTCCTGCTTCATCGAGGACGCGCCCCGGCGATGGAATTGTGACCATCTGAAGTTTCCGGCCTTGGGCATCGGTGAAGGAGGCGAGGGTTTTAGCAATCTGCTTCAGGGCAGCAGCGTTAGGGTCATCTTTGGACTGGGGCACCATACACATCACCACGCCCGGTGCCACAAACCGCGCCAGGGTATCAATATGGCCGTCTGTATGGTCATTGATTAAACCTTCATCGAGCCACAGCATTTTTTGATAGCCCAAGGCTGCTTTCAAGAATCGCTCTAAGGTATCGGTTTCGAGGTCTGGATTACGGTTTGGGTTCAGCAAACACTGCCGTGTGGTGAGACAGGTGCCTTCCCCATCGGTTTCAATTGACCCCCCTTCAATCACGCAAGGATACTCAAAGGTCTGAAGTCCAGTGCCTTTGGCAATGCGGGCCGCTACTTTTTCGTCTTGGGGCAGCTCAAATTTATTGCCCCAAACGTTGAACTGGAAATGAATGGCGGCGGTTTGCGCCCCATTCATCACAAAAATTGGCGCACAGTCTCTCAGCCAAATGTCGTCGTAGGGGATGAGATGAAAATTAACAGGAATTCCGGCTAGGGCATTGCGGGCTGTCTCTAGGACTTCAACATTGGCCACGAGCAGCTCAATTTGCTCCCCACGGGCAATCCCAGTCTCAGGATCTAAATCGGCGATCGCTTCACAAAGCGCCACAAATTCTTGCTGGGCAGCAGCGAGGGGCGTACCCCATTCTTTTTCATTGTAGGGATAGGCCAGCCAGCAGGCTGTGTGCGGCTCCCATTCAGCGGGTTGCCGAAAGCCCAGGGCAGCAGGAGTCTGATTCATGGGGAAAGCCTCCAATGGCGTTCATGTTTATCCTAGCCATTGGCGAGTATTCTTGCTGGCTAACCGAATAGACCGCCAAAAAATGCGATCGCTTCTTTGAGCGATGCAATAAAGGTATCAATTTCAGCGCGGGTGTTGTAGAAGTAAAGGCTAGCGCGGGCGGTGGACTGGGCGTTCAGCAGGCGATGGAGGGGCTGGGTGCAGTGATGGCCGGCGCGAATGGCAACACCAGCCTGATCCAGAATGGTGGACAGGTCGTGGGGATGCACCTCTCCGGCGGTAAAGGCGGCGAGAGATGCCCGACCGCTGCCGTCTGCCTTGGGCTGAGGGCCATAGATCTTGAGTTCCGGAATTTCGGCAAGCCGCTGAAATAAGTAGGCCGTAAGCTCCTCTTCGTAGGCGTGGATTTTGTCCATCCCAATCCCGTTCAGGTAGTCCACCGCAGCACCCAGGGCGATCGCCTCTGCAATGGCGGGAGTTCCGGCTTCAAATTTATGGGGCAGATCGGCGTAGGTGGCGTGGTCAAAGAACACATCCGCAATCATTTCGCCGCCGCCCAGGAAAGGGGGCATGGCGCGCAGCAGGTCAAGCTTGCCATAGAGAAAACCAATCCCCGTGGGGCCGCACATCTTATGCCCAGAGGCGACGAGCCAGTCGCAATCCATAGCCTGGACATTTAGGGGCATGTGGGGTGCACTCTGGCAGGCATCAACCAAAACTCTTGCCCCATGAGCATGGGCGATCGCCACAATTTCTTCGACGGGGTTGATGCAGCCGAGGGTATTGGAAACATGAACAACGGAGACAAGCTTGGTTTTTTCAGAAATCAGTGATCGATAATGGTCTAGGTCAAATTCCTGGGTGTCGGTTAGCTCAACAAACTTGAGTACGGCTCCGGTGCGCTGGGCAAGGAGCTGCCAGGGAATGAGGTTGCTGTGGTGCTCCATCACCGAAAGAATAATCTCGTCTCCGGTTTTGAGGTTGGCTTGACCCCAGGCGTAAGCCACTAGGTTAATGGCTTCGGTGGCGTTGCGCGTAAACACAATTTCTTGACGGGAGGCCGCGTTGATAAAAGCCGCAACTTTATCTCTGGCACCTTCATAGGCATCGGTTGCACGGGCACTCAGGGTATGCACACCCCGATGAACGTTAGAGTTATCCCGACGGTAGTAGTTTTGCAGCGCATCTAGGACAGCCAAGGGCTTTTGGGAAGTGGCTGCATTATCGAGATAGACCAAAGGCTTCCCGTTGACTTCCTGGCCCAAAATTGGAAAGTCTAGGCGAAGGTCTTCAGCTAGCGGTCTGTGTTGTGTCGCAATCATAGTTCCAGTTTTGGGGTGAGTTGAGTCGTAAAAACCTTAAATAGCTAGAAAGCAAGGATTAGTTTTTCCTAAAGACCGCGATATATCTCGCGTCGATGACCAATTTTAAGAATCCTAATGAGGGTATTTTCATCATTGACTTGGTAAATTACGCGATAGTCTCCAATCCGAAGCCGAAGGATATCTGCTTGCCCCTGTAGTGCCTTGATTCCTGGAGGTCTTGGATCGACTGACAAAAGCAGTATTTTCTTCCCTAGCCTGAGCTGCACTTCTTTTGGAAGCTTTTTCAGCTCTTTTGCTGCTGCTGCTGAAAACTGGATCTGGTACTGCATTTCTATACTGCATTACTACAGACTCAGTTCGGCCTTTAGGTCTTCTAAGGCAATCCAGTCTTGCGGTTGAGTCTGAGCTAGGACTTCTTGAGCGTCAGCTAGATCAACCCGATCTTCCTCTGCTTCAATCAGGTGAGTCAGGAGGCGCAAGTCGTGCATGGTAATGAGGGCGGCCACTTCTTCTCCCTGTTGCTCCAAAACAATAGGATTTCCGTCTTCTAGCTGAGTCAGAAGATCCGCTAGGTTTTGAGAGCTGTCTACTAGGTTTAAGGATGTCATTTGCAGGGTTCCTCTCTCTATCGCTCTAATACACGCCTATCTATCCACCTCAGGAGTAGGGACTAACTCTGAATCTGCGAAAGGACAGACTGGAGCAAGCGCGATCGCAGTTCTTCTGAAGGCACCTTTTCCGTGATTTCTGCCGTAAAGCCTTTGACGAGCAGATCGCAGGCACTCTTGCGATCCAGGCCTCGACTTTGGAGATAAAAAATCTCCTCATCGTCAAGCTGGCTTACGGTGGCTCCGTGGGCGCACTTCACATCGTCCGCCACAATCTCAAGCTGAGGCTTGGTGTCTACTCGCGCTTTAGGGGAAAGCAGCAGATTTCGGCTGAGCTGAGCGGCATTTGTTTGCTGGGCGGCTTTGGGTACCTCAAGTTTGCCGTTGAAAACGACCCTTGCGCGATCGTTCGCAATGCATTTGTGGAGCTGCTTTGCAATGCAGTAGGGTTGGGCAAAGTGGATAAGGGAATGGGTATCGGCGACCTGGCTCTGCACGGCCAGGGTGAATCCATTGAGGTGGGTTTCAGTTTGCAGCCCTGTGAGCACAATTTCTGGATTGTGTCGGGAAAACTGCGCCCCCAGACTAACGGCACAGAGGGAATATCGGCTATCTCGGCTTTGAGACACCGTGGTTTTGCCAATATGAAAGGCAGTGGCAGCCTCGCGCTGGGTGCGGGTGTGGTGGAGCTGGGCATTGTCGCCAAGCCAAACTTCGGTGACGGCGTTGGTCCAGTAAGGGTTTGAGTTAGATGCGTCAAGACTGGATGTGCCAAGACTTGATCCTCCATCTAATGCCCCATACTCTTCAATCAGGGTGGCGCTGCTGCCTGTTTCGGCAATCACGAGGGCGCGAGAGGTGGTGACGATGGGCGCTGCGCTTGGGGCAGTTAAAAACAGCAGATGAATGGGGGTTTCTAGGCGCTGATTTTTGCCAATCCGAATCACAACGCCATCGCTAAAGCTGGCGGTGTTGAGGGCGGTGAAGACTTCGTTCATGCCCTGCTGCTGGGCGAGGTAGGGCTGGAGCGTTTCGTCTGCGGTCGCTAAGGACCCAATGGCGATGCCTGGGGGAAGCGATTCTAAATTGGACAGCTCAGAAGAAAGTCTGCCGTTAATGACGACGATGCGGATGGGCAGGGTGGCGATCGCCCAGTCTCCAACTGTCCAGTCCCCCATACTCTCTACGTCAACGGCAGGGGCGGGCTGGAACGGGATGGCATAGAGCGCAGACGGATCGGCAAATCGCCACTCTTCGTCCTTGGTGTTCGGGAGGGCTTGGTCTTGAAGCAGATTTAGGGCGCGATCGCGGATGGTTTGGAGTCCACTATGGGCAGGAAGCGGATGGCGCTGCTGGATTAGGCGCTGAAGGGTTGCAGCGCGATCCAGGTCAGCAGATGGAGTCGCTTTGCGTTCTAGTTCAGAAGTATTGACCATGACTAGACTCCTGCCCCGATGGGTTCTGCTTCAGTCAGCCAGTCATAGCCGCGTTCTTCAAGCTCTAGGGCTAGCTCTTTGCCGCCAGTGGTGACAATTCGTCCGCCTTCCATGACGTGAATATAGTCGGGGACGATGTAGTCGAGGAGGCGCTGGTAGTGGGTAATCATCAGGATGGCGCGATCGCTCTGGGCAAGCTGGTTGACGCCGTTGGCAACAATTCTGAGGGCATCGATATCCAGACCAGAGTCTGTTTCGTCAAGAATGGCGAGGGTCGGCTCTAGGAGCGCCATTTGCAGGATTTCGTTACGTTTCTTTTCTCCGCCGGAGAAGCCTTCATTGACGCTGCGATCCAGAAAGGCGGGGTTCATTTTGACGATATCCAGGCGATCGCGGATGAGGTCATCAAAGTCAAAGGCGTCGAGTTCTTCGAGGCCCAAGTGCTTTTGTTTGGAGTTGTAGGCAACGCGCAGGAAGTCGAGGTTGCTGACACCAGGAATTTCGAGGGGATACTGAAAGGAGAGAAATAACCCTTCGCGGGAGCGTTCTTCGGGGGCGAGGTCGAGAAGGTTCTGGCCTTTGAAGGTGACGGTGCCACCAGTGATGGTGTAGGCGGGGTGTCCGGTGAGGACTTTGGAGAGGGTGCTTTTGCCAGAGCCGTTAGGCCCCATGATGGCGTGGATTTCACCCGCTTTAATCTCTAGGTTGATGCCTTTAAGAATTTCGATGTCATCAACTTCGGCAGTAAGGTCGTTGACGGATAAAATTACTTCACTGTTTTCAATAATCACTCAAGTAGCCCCTGACAAAAATTATAATTCAACCGTCACATTGGACTAAAAACAACTCTGTAGCTAATGGCATGATCATAGTATGTACTACTATCATTTGACCGCCTAGAATAAACATTGAGCTGATAGGTATTCATCCAGGGTGTCAATGGAATCAACACTTGATTGCCATGCTGATGTACTTGTACTGGCATCGATGCTGCTCCAAGTGTCGAGGTATCATTCGACTGAGAACTAACTTGTTGATATCTTGCTGATATCTCTACGCCTGTAGGAACTTCTATTAAGACTTGTTGTGCATCTTTAATAGAGATTGTGTGTTGATTGTGGCTAATCGTTCGCAATCCATCCTCAAAGAAGTCAGTTGAAACCTCTGGCAAATTTTCAAATTTATCTTTGGTATAAGGTTTGGCGAGCAATTGCCATTCTGAAACTACTGGCAAATGAGTATAAACAAATTGTGCTGGAGGTGGAGCAAAGAAAAATGGATTGAACTGTTTCTTGAATTGATTGCTCTCTAAAGTTCCAGCACCCCAAGTTGCATCAACAACATACCAGTAGCCATCAATCTTGACGGCATTCCAGGCATGATTTACATCTGTTGATGCGCCCAATGCATAGTCAGCACCCTTTGCATACCCTTCAATCGTTATGACATCCAATCCCATTGCTTTACCTAAAGCTTCATAAAGTTCAGAGTAACCAGAACATACAGCCGTTCGATCACGCAAGACAGATTCTGGCGTAACTAATTTATTTTTATAATCTTGACTAAGGTAAGATTGAACATCATAAGAAATATTATTTGTTATCCAAACATATGCTATTCGTGCTTTTGCTTCTGATGTGTAGGCATATGAAGATAATGCTTTTGCTAGTTCATTTACAGATTTTCCATTGTAACTAATCGATCTTCCATAATAGTCAATTGCTCGATAGTCTTTCTGCCAAAGCCCTACGCCATTAATTTCTTGGGCAGAAGGCTTTTTGAAAGAAGGTAGAACGTTTGAATAAAATTCAAGTGGTGGATTAGCCTTGTTTGAACCTAAGAATTGATTGCCTTTAATAGATCTTTCATTACTTTGACTACCCAGAAAAGATAAAACTAGGAAGCCCAAAAATATCAAGCCAAATGTTTTAAAATTTGTACTCTTATTACTTTGTGAACGTGAATAGCTAGGATGTTGCTCTATGGAAAGATTTAGAGGCTTCCGAGAAACATTTCTGGATTTTTTGAATTTATTATTTCGTTTTTGATGTTTGCGATTAATCGGCATGGGTAATGTTATAAGCATCTTACTTTTCTCTGCTTATAGTACCCATGTATTCTGTGACCGCATCGTATTGATCGGGAAGATTCGCCGCCGCAACAAGTTTTTCAAGGTCTAGCGTTGGCAAAAACTGACTCACAAAAATTTGTCGATAGTCACCTTCCTGGAGGGCGTAAAGCCTTAAGCTCCCCTCCTGCCAAAACCAAACTTCAGGAATACCAAATCGCTTGTAGCACTCCAGCTTATCGATGCCGCCGCTCGTCAGAACAATCTCAATGGCAATATCAGCCCGATCTTTTTTAGCGCCGATATTGTAAGACTCATCGGGCTGGCGACGAGCGGCATCTTCTTTTTGCCCAAGAGAAGGGCCACCTCGCGCATAAAAGCGAATGCCCTTAGCCCGCAAGTACGCTGATAATAGAAGCCCCAGCGTAGATTTCAATTCCTCATGTTCGTTACTAATGGGCATAAGCTCTATTACGCCATCCAGATAAGCCAAACGAATCCCCGCAACCTCCGAGAACGCCGCTTCGATTGCTTCAAAACTATCCCAGGGAACACCTTCAATCAGGCTCGACTGATTGGTCTGTTGAATCGCTGCTGAGGCTAGCGCCATTTCTTTATCCCCTCTGTCCGCATCAAAAGCATGGCCTAACCCACCGACCCTTCGAGCTTTAGGCTGAGGAGACGATCCGCTTCTACGGCGAATTCCATAGGGAGCTGGTTGAAGACATCCTTACAGAAGCCGCTGATCATCATGGAGACTGCATCCTCGGCCGAAATACCGCGCTGGCTAAAGTAGAAGAGCTGGTCTTCACCGATTTTGGAGGTGGAGGCTTCGTGCTCTACTCTGGCCAAGTTATTCTGCACCTGAATGTAAGGAAAAGTGTTGGCTTGGGCGCGATCGCCAATCAGCATGGAGTCACACTGGGAGTAGTTCCGCGCACCGTCGGCGTTGGGGCCAACTTTCACTTGGCCGCGATAGCTATTCTGGGAGCGTCCCGCAGAAATGCCCTTAGAAATAATGGTGCTGCGGGTGTTTTTGCCGATATGCACCATCTTGGTGCCCGTGTCGGCTTGCTGACAGTGGTTGGTCAGAGCAACGGAGTAAAACTCACCAATGGAGTTCTCGCCCACCAGTAGGCAGCTTGGATATTTCCAGGTAATTGCGGAGCCGGTTTCGACCTGTGTCCAAGAGATTTTAGAGTTTTTACCCGCACACAGACCGCGCTTGGTCACAAAGTTGTAGATGCCGCCCTTGCCGTTTTCGTCCCCTGCGTACCAGTTTTGGACAGTGGAGTATTTGATGTCGGCATTGTCTAGCGCAACAAGCTCGACCACAGCAGCGTGGAGCTGGTTGGTGTCAAACATGGGGGCAGTACAGCCTTCCAGATAGCTCACGGAACTGCCTTCTTCGGCAATAATCAGCGTTCGCTCAAACTGTCCAGACCCTTCCGTATTGATGCGGAAGTAGGTGGAAAGCTCCATCGGACATTTAGTGTTTTTGGGAATAAACACAAAGGAGCCGTCGCTAAAGACCGCTGAGTTGAGTGCAGCAAAGTAGTTATCGCCAATGGGCACAACGCTACCCAGATACTTTTCAACTAGGTCAGGGTAGTCTTTGAGCGCTTCGGAAATTGAGCAGAAAATCACGCCATCCTTAGCAAGCTGCTCTCGAAAAGTCGTTGCAACCGAAACGCTATCGAATACCGCGTCTACGGCCACATTGGAAAGGCGTTTTTGCTCAGAAAGCGAAATCCCTAGCTTTTCAAAGGTTTCGAGCAGGGCGGGGTCAACTTCATCCAGGCTGGCCTTCTTTTCCTGCTGCTTGGGAGCGGTGAAGTAGACAATATCCTGGTAGTTAATTGCCGGATAGTGGACATGGGCCCACTGAGGCTCTTCCATTTTGAGCCACTGGCGATAGGCTTTGAGCCGAAACTCCAGCATGAACTCAGGCTCATTCTTTTTAGCGGAAATGAGCCGAACAACGTCTTCACTAATCCCTGGTGGAATACTGTCCGACGCAATGTCGGTGGTAAAACCGTATTTGTAGGGCTGGTTGACCAGGGTTTGGACGGTTGTGGTCATGATATAAGTCTCTCTAGAATCTCTTTAGGGTCTCTTGACGGGACAGAAATAGCAGTGCCTTCCCAGATCTAGCACGGCTTGAATGCTGGGCAGGTGACTGTGCAGGTGACTGTTTTATGCCTTGATTGATGGCCTTGAATCAAGAGGTTGAGTCAAATTTGGCACTCAGGGGGAGCCGTGTATAATGACTAAAACAATCGCCTTATTGCGTAACCTCTCATAAGACTACTTTAGCAACAAATCAGTTGTCAAAGTTTTAAGTGAGCTATTGCTTTAGATGAACCCATTGTGACGATCGCACCTTCCACGAAAGAAGACATCCTAGGGCACCTACTGAAGCGGGGGCAGGCTACGGCATTGGAATTAGCGGAGTGGCTTGAAGTGAGTCCCCAAGCGGTTCGCCGTCACTTAAAGGATTTAGAAAGTGAAGGACTGATTCAGTTTAAGGCTGTCCAGTCTGGGATGGGTCGTCCGCAGCATGTGTATGAGCTGAGCCAAGTGGGGCGCGATCGCCTTCCTAATCGTCACGATGATTTTGCCCTAGGGTTGCTTGATACCTTGGCTCAGACCGTAGGGCCGGATGGAATGCAGTCAATTTTGCGGCAGCAGTGGCAGCGAAAGGCGATCGACTATCGGCGTGAACTAGGGGAAGGGACATTAGCGGAGCGGGTCGCGGGGCTCGTGCGGCTGCGGCAGGCCGAGGGATATATGGCTGAGTTTTACCCGATTCCAGAAGGTGCAGAACCCAGCTCAGCGACCCAGTTTATTTTGACGGAATACAACTGCGCCATTTCCCACGTCGCGGAATCTTTTCCGAGCGTTTGTGGCCATGAGCTAGAGATGTTTGCCGTAGCGCTCCAGGACTGCAAAGTTGAGCGCACCCACTGGATTGTAAATGGTGAACATCGCTGCGGATACTTGATTCAGTCGAAATAAAGTTGGGCGGCATCTGAATCATTGGCAAGAAATCCATAAACTCAATACCGCCAGAGTTTTCATAGTTCTTAAGATTGTGCATCAAAGAATAGTGGGGTAAATCGCAATATCATGCCAACTCCAG
>JAKRSB010000039.1:18499-23583 GCA_022402525.1 Thermosynechococcaceae cyanobacterium MS004 | reverse complement strand
CAGGTTTTTGTCCAGTCGTAGGCGAACTTTTTGAGGATTGGAATAGAGCGGTCTGTTGAATTGACTTGCTCAATGCGCTCAGTCGATCCATCTGCCTTCTGCAAAAAGGCATACTTTTCCTGACGCTGAACAGTATGAATTTCGTTTTTTATGCTGCATTGAGACAGAATATTTAGCGCCAGAAGACCAATAATTGTGAGCGGAATCCATCGATTTTGAGAAGATTGATAAGACGCTAAACGGTTATAAAGTTCGCTTTTATTGCCTCCTTTTTTTGAATTATTGTCCTTGCGAGAAGTAGACTTGGCCTTTGGAGTTAAAAGCACCATTGGGAATAGCCTCAAAAGATAAGAAACTGTAAAAAGCTATCGCTTTGCATCAGCAAAACGAGACATCGCGCCCATAATCGAAGAGGAGACGCCAGTAGTAATAGAAACTGCTGCCATCGCTAAGCCCGTTGCCTGTCCGGTAAAGGCGCGGGAGGCTGCAAGCCCCCCACCTGTCAAGACCGCCGTGCAGACCAGGGGAGCAAAAAGGCCCAGCGCCAACTCAAACCGAATATCGGAAGCGAAGTAGGTTTTGTTTTGTGCCAAGGCTAAGGCCATTGCGCCAATCACGGCGGTATAGGTAATCTGCGAAAGGCCGATGGTGAGGAAGCTGATTGCCCAAGCGATCGTCAGATTGAGCTGCCCCGGCACCAGAGAAAGGGCCACGGCTATCGGTGCAACGAGGCCATCAACCCAAAGACCCAGCTCCATCATTGAGATAAAAACCCATTGGACCGCGTTGAGAAAGAGCTTGAATCCCATTGAGGCCATGACGCCGCCCAAGAAGTCGCCCAAGACCATCTGTGCGCCAACTGGGTTGTATTTCCACAAAGCGGCCCCAGTAGCGCCAGCGACATCCCCTTTCTGTACCCGTTCAACCTCAGTCTTTGTCATGGAGGTTAGTGAATCGACGGTTCTGTTCAAAAAGCGCAAGGTCAGGGCACAGGCTTGGGTAACGCCAGGAATGCTGGTGCAGGTCGCATTCTGCGCCTTTTGCTGCTCCTCAACCGCAACCTCTTTGAGCTTGTCCATACATTCGATAAAATCGTAGGCTTGCTTTTGGGCCATTGTGAGATTGGCCGCGTCGGTTGGGCGGGTGGGTGAGGGCAACACAGTTGCAGGCTGCGGCATCTGCGAACACCTTTGAGCCTGCGCTGTGATTACGGCTGAAGATTGCTTTGTTGAGAACACATCGTTAAGGGCACCCCTGACGGTGAGATCGACAACTCTGGCGTCCATAATTCCGTTACGCCATGCGTTAATGTTGTCCCGCATCCCCCAAGGAATGGCTTTTGCAATGGCAGCGTTATTGGCCAACATGACGTTAACCAGCAGGAAGGAAAGCATGAATGGCGTGACAGACTGCAACATTCCAGGCAGGGACAAGGTGAGGAGCTGTCCCGTATTGAGTAAGAAGCGCACCACCCAGAACAGGAGAGAAAGCGCCAAAAACCAACGCACGACATTGGTAAACATGAAGTCGCTTAGGCTGGTAGTGCCATCGATGCCATTGGCACTATTTGAAAAGGTCGTGACCCACAGTTTGTCCCACCAGGCTTCAGTCTCCTTCATGCTGTCCAGGGCGCTCTGCACAATATCGGTAGTTTGTGCAATGCTTGGCAACGCGCTTAATACAACTGCCAGAGTTGAGCCAAGGGCGATGAACAGATAAATTCGATAGCGTTTCACAACGGTCAGCATAAGAACCCTCCCCTTAATCCAATCCCGTGGCATAACCAGGGACATACACAAATCCAGCGGATGTCACGCCGCCGCCAAGGTCTTGCTGATCCTTGTTTTGGTCGTACTGAAGCTGCCTATCGACAATGTTGGAGATCTGATTCGATGCCTGAAGATGAGCGGCACCGTTAATTTGCAGCACCTGGAGCTGGTCTGTCTGAATTTTTTCCTGAGCTTGGAGCGCGACGAGTTGGGAACCGATTTGAAACTGGTTACTTGCCAATAAACTCAACTGTCCTGAATTGATTGCGCTCTGCTGCGCTGCAATCGCATTTTGTGATGCGATTGCCTTGAGAACGGACTGGGAATCTTTTGCTTCCTGAGCGGTCTTTGCCGTTTGCTGCGAAGACTCAGCTCCTTTAATGCTGGCCTGGGACGCTTCGACAGACTTCTGAACTGATTGCGCCAAGGTTTCTTGAGCAGACTGAGAGAGTCCCATTGCTAAGGAAGACTCTTGCGTTTGTGCTTTAAAGACCTGTTGTCCTATGTCGCCTAAAGTGATCTGTGCCAGGTTTCCAACAGCGGAGCGAAATTCTGAGTCACTCACACGGCTTAGAAAAAGAGCATGGCTCGGCGACTGAGCGTCCTTAATGGGAGGGATATCTTTGTTGGGAGCGCTTGGATCAAGACTTCCAGAGCTACTGGAAGCAGGGACACCAATACCGGAAATTGTGTTACTTGCCTTTTGGGGGTCAATCAGCCCGAAGGAACCAAGAATGCTGGATAGGTTTGAAATGATGCCGTTGACATTGCCCGATGTTGCTGCCGAGTAAAGCCCCTTCAAGTTCTGGGCAACAGTTGTAGCTTTCTGGATATCTTTTTGAGAGAAGCCACGAAAGCCGCCGCTGCTGCCATCCGTTGCAAATTCAAAACCGTCAAAATCGATGCTGTCTCCAGCAAAAGTGCCGATTGAAAAATTGCCGACATCGGGAGTGCCAGAGCCGACGATGAAAGAAATGTCGCTGAGGATGTTTGGCAAACTGAATTCGCCACCAGAAAATACCCCTGAGCCTTCTTCCCCAAAGTCGGTCAACTCGCCAACATTTTGACCCTGAGCTGGCCCTGCAAAGATTAGAAGTGCGGACAGTCCAATGATTGCTACATTCTTTGGATAGGTCATGCGATTCTCCTTAAGGGCGCGTCTGGACAAATTTGCTCTACGGGAATATTGCGGCGGTTGTAGTCAACAAAGACTTTGGCGAAATCAAATAACCAGCGAATATCCTGGGGGTCGTCGGTTCCATGCCGAGATTGATATCGTCTACGAGCGGCGACCTCATTCTTGTTATTGGCGGAGATCGCTAGATGCAGCTCCGAGGGCGTGTAGGTCAGCTCCATGTGCTTTGTGCCCCGCTTCAGATACCAGTAGCTCTGCGAGAGCTGGCGATTGGCCATATATTTTGTATCGAGGTACTTCCGCGCAATTTCGGGGCGAAGGCCGACCCGCTCGCTGGTCATCTCCCTGACAATTTCTTCAGAGGCAAAGCCCATCAGAATATTGCTGAAATTCCCAAAAATCGCGTTGCCGTAGCCCGAATCGAAGATAGGCGTGACCGTCTGAGCGCCCAAAATGAAATTGCATCCCCACTTTCGAGCAGTTGGAGGAAGCATTGAGATCTTTTTGGCAAACGGTTTGAGTCGAAATAGGGTGGTGCCCTCATCGCAAATGCAGGTGGATTCTAGAGACTGCATTGCCTTCCGCAGCAAGACATTCATGCCAGAAACGGCATAAATCAGCGAGTCGGTATCCTCACTCACTGAAGTCATCGCAACGACCAAAATGTCGGTGTTGGTGCTGAAGGAAGAGGAGCCATTAAGAGATCGTCCCAAGGGTGTATCTAGGCGACCCTTTAGCCGACTGACAATCTTATCGACAACCTGACGGGAAAATTCAGTGACTGACTCGTCTGCTTCGAGCTGATCGACAAACCAGCGCTGTGCGAAAGCAACAAAATCTTCCAAAATTGGCATTTCCTGATAGCCAGTCGTGTCAAATCCAGCGGTGATCGCCGCCTCATATCGGGCTTTGATGGATGGCTCTTTGTGAAAAGCGCGGTAAACACGGGACAAGGCCAGATTGACATCCTCAAATTCACCTGCATTTGGGTTAGCACCCAGAACAAGGGTCGTCAGCAGCTCTACGTGGTCATTAAGGGAATCGTTCACGCGATCTTCATAGTCGGCTGGGGAGAGGACGGCGCGGAGACTACGCAAGTCTGGTAGCTCGATGGCGTTCATCCGATTACGCCGGACATCGAAATTTTCAGCTCTCTTCCCGCAGTCGCGTAATGTCTCTACCAGTGGGGTATAGGTTGAGCGGCCATCGCCAGCCGGAAAATCGAAAATCACAACCGGATTGTTGTAAATCACGGGCTCCAAGGCCAGGTCGCTCATTAGAACGGATTTACCAGCTCCGGTAAAGCCCATCACGCCCGTATGGTTCGGAACCACGCTGACGATATCTAAATAAGAGGGGGTGCGAGCTTCCTTGTGAATGAAAAGGATACCTTTCTTATCTAAAGGACAAGGCTTGATCAGGTTAATTTGAGGAATGGCATCCCGACTCAAATATTTTTGCCGCCTGCTATAAGGCTTAGTGAGCAATGCATTCCATTCAAAAGGCCAGGTCTGTAGCCAATGCTGCTGAGCTGAATGCCAGGAACGCTCAACCTTAGCAGTCATGAACATCTGGGCGAGTTCGTTAATGTCTGTGTTGAGCTGCTCCACACTGTCTCGATAAAGCCAGATGCCGAGCGACATCCAACAGGGAGGGTTGTTCTGCTCAATTTTGTCCCTAGCATCGACGGACTCCTCTCGTCTCCGCATGGCCATCACGTCAATCGTGCGCCGAGTGGCCGCAAAAGCTTCCTGCTTAACCGCAGCGGAAATTGAGCGATCTAGA
Organism: Thermosynechococcaceae cyanobacterium MS004; assembly: GCA_022402525.1. Lineage (GTDB taxonomy): Bacteria > Cyanobacteriota > Cyanobacteriia > Thermosynechococcales > Thermosynechococcaceae > JAAURS01. Next base: position 18,894 of record JAKRSB010000039.1, on the reverse strand, counting down.
CTAAGGCGTTCAGCGCCAGAGTCATCACGGGTAATCTCCCAAACGATGCGATAGTCATAGAACGGCTCATCACCGCCGCGACTCAGAACATTGTGCAGATAACGAATTTTGCCTAACTCGACTGACCCAGCCTGTTTGGGATAGGAGTCAACTCGGCCTATACGCAAAAAGCCTGCGTATTTGTCCTTGATCGGCAGGTAAACAATTGAGTCGCTAAACTCTGGCACTCCCGAATAGCCCCGTTCACTTGAGAACAAAACACCGAGTGCGTCGACATGGTTGTTGATGAGCGGTTCATGAAGGCCCAACTCGTCATAGACGAGAAGTTGTGGCACTAATGGCGCAGGAAGTTTGTGCAGCTCATACCAATCCCGCTCAAATAGCTCTTGGGCGGT
>JAKRSB010000039.1:0-18399 GCA_022402525.1 Thermosynechococcaceae cyanobacterium MS004 | reverse complement strand
GCGCAGGAAGTTTGTGCAGCTCATACCAATCCCGCTCAAATAGCTCTTGGGCGGTGTAGACGCGAGCTGTCATGCCAAAGCCAGATGCGCTGCTGATCAGCGAATTGACGCTTTTCCAGCAATTTTGATAGGCCAGTCGAATCGTTTGTGCCCATCGGTCAGTGGATGCTTCTACAGTGCCTATTCCTAGCGCTGGTACAATTTCGGAAAGAATTCGTTCCAGATGATTCCGCTTATATTCAGCGACTGCACCAAGGGGCACTCGATACTTAGCAAAGAGGAAGAGTCGCTTGCTCAGCAGTAGCCCATCCTCTTCTAGATCCTGAGTTCGTTTTTGCCGCGAGGCCAGCAACCCTCGCTCTAGGGTATTAAGCCCTGGCAGAGCCTTGAGCTTCTCTTGAATCTGCCAATACTCAGAGCCATCTTTGAACAAGTCGTCATAACCCTTGAGGTCTACGTCATACGGGAGTTTTGCAATGCCCGAATTGATAGCCTCCAAGAGTAACGCGGATTGTTCTGCTGTTATGGACGGGTCGTGACCTTCGAGTTCCCAACCGAAGATAAACATTAGTCTCGGCCCATCTTGGCAGAGGTAGTAGCCAATAATGTTGCCATCTAGCTCTATCTGCCCATAAGCCAAAAATTTGAACTTTGATTCAGCCATATCCAACGTCACTCGTTTGTTTCTGAGAGTCAGGGAAACCTTCGTGTTTTTAGGAATGTCAGGCTTTGGGATTCCTGCTTTGTTGAAGGTGACTTGTCCCTCTTGGGCGTAAAGCCTTTGAGCCTTGTGGAACGTTTCAAAGAAATTGGTTGGATCGTTGCCCGTGAGCATGAACCAACCAGCGATGACCGTTGCTCCTATGAAAAAGGTCATCAATGGATTTCTGATAAATAGCGGCAGTAAGAAAACAGCAAAGGGCAGGATAAACAGCCATTGGGCAACCGGAATACCGCCAATTCCTGGCCCCTGGCCGATTGCGCTATTGACGCGGTTCGACTCCGACATCACGCTTCTCCTAAGTTGGGTTCGACATGATGTAGATCGTTACTACGCAGAAAATGACGGTTATCACAATGCCAACAACAGGTTGAGCGACTGTGGCCAGAGCTTGCTGGCGCACAGTCACTTCAAACCCCGCATAGATGAAGCCGCCGACCATCATGATGATTGCGATGAGCGCCAGCATCCCAATGAATTGGCAGATAAAACTATTGAGATTGGTGACTGCGCCTCCAGTATTGGAGGTCAGCACTGAGGTTGAAAACTCGGCAAGCTTATTCAGAAAACCTGCATTGGCACAGCTCCCAGCACCTGTTTGAGCAAGAATGGCTTGAGGGGAGGCAAGGAGTCCGATACCAGCCGCACCTAAACTGGAGAACCAAAGTCGATGACGTACATCAATCACCATGAATTGGGCAAGTTTGCTGATCCCGAATAGATACAAGATGGCCATCCAGAGCGCCATCGTCATGCTGTCGATCAGCGGATTTTGTGCAATGTAGGTGGCCACCGATAACAGGCCCATATTCACCCATAGGGGAGGAAGATACCGACCAATCGTGCTAAGGATGCCACGAGGTTTGACCGCTCCAGCTTGAGTGGAGCCAATGCGCTGAGCGCTTACGCGGGTTGCTTTGTACGAAACCATTTGATTGTCTCCTGGGGAAAGTTTCAAAAATTTTGATCTGACACGCTTGGAACTCAGGACGGTCGATGGGCAACCGTGCAAAATGCTAAGTTGCCAGAGCTTCATTACTTCTGATGAGGTAATAGTTATTTCGGGAATAAGGACACGACTCTCAGAAAAAATCTTCGGTAATTGCGGTCTGGGCCAACGCTTTACAGCAGGCTCAGCCACAGCTTGCTGCGGATTCGCAGTCGCTTCTGTCTGGGGCATTAGTAAACTGCGGAGCTTACGTTTTGCTCGATAACACAGCGCTTGAACTGCCCTAATGCCCAGGCTGAGCTGTTCGGCAATAATCGAATAACTCTTATCTTCGAGATAGAGCCGGATTGCCAGTTGTTGTCGTTTGGGCAGCAGCGCGATCGCCTGATGCAGCAAGCTTGTTTCATGACAGTCTGCAAATTCAGGCGTCATCGCTTCCTGCGCCTCAGCGAAAGACTTTGCTACAGCGATCGTTTGGCGATTCTGTTTTGAGCGAATGGCTTGCAGGGATGCTCGGATTCTAAAATACGCATAGCTGCCTAACCTGGCACCTCTGTCTGGGTCAAACCTTGAGATCGCGTCAATAAATGCAGCGATCGCTTCTTGCTCTAAATCTGGATCTAGGACTCGCAGACCCTGTGGTTGGTGCTGCCAAACCAGATGGCGGATCAGATGTTTGTGGGCTTCAATCAGCCCTTGCAGAGCATTTTCACCTGCCCGTTTTGTACGCACCCCTTCGCTGCTCAGTAAAGCTGTCTGCCCTTTTAGCAATTTGCCTCTTTCCTGAACCTGGAGAATCCAGATATTTTCTTGCTCAACTGATAGGCGTGTAGTAATTTGATCAGATTCAACTATTAAGTCTTCAGAATCTGTTGAAGCAGATTCGGCAAAAACAACCATGAGGAACCTCCTACTTGTGGTTGGCCCCACTCTTCCAACGCAGCAAGGAAGGGTGGGGTTTTGCTATGGATGCATTAGGAATAGGCTTTGTCAGTTGGCGATGCTTTTTGCTTCAACGCCAAGGGTACTGAGCTTGTTTTTAAGCGGAGTAGAAAGCTCGCTCAGGGATGGCGATAGGCTTGAGACATGGCTTGCTAAGTTGCGCCAGTCTTCAGCGAGCTGAACAAGATCCTTGAGCTGTTCTTGCTGCTCTCGTAAGTCCCGAAGCAGCGCTGAAGTCGAGCCGTTTGCCGCAATTCGGGAGCGAATCAAAACAATGCTCTCGCTCTTAACGGGCACCAGCATGTTCAGTTCCCTGAGCCGAAGACTGATCAAAAACACAGCCTCTTCACGTACTGAGGAAAGGTGTTTATTAACAGAACGACGCCTCGTTGTCGCCACTCCTCTCTTTAGCGCTGGTGTCAAATTAAGTTGATTAGAAGCCATGAGCGCCCCCTAAGACGTAAGGGCGACCGTAAAAACGCGATAAAATAGACAAGCGAGCCTCCTGAACATAAATGTTTGGGTGGGTTGGTTTAACCCCAGCACGTAGGACAGACTTTGCGGGACGTGCTGCGCGCTGGGGTAAAGATTTTACGGACAGACAGGGCAATGGCTAAACTAAGGCGATTGCCCTGTCACTACAAATTTGTGATGATGAACGAAAATAGTTAGGCGCATGACGCAACTTCCTTAACTGGTCTACGAGTCAAAATTTCAGGCTTTGCTTCGGCCAATATCTGTTGAAAATCTAAAGTTTGACCTTGAAATTGAATAGAACAGTGGTAGCCAAGCTGAGAATATTCCAGAGCGACTGCACAAGAAATTTCCTTCAGGTCGCAGACTTCAGCAAATTCAATTGTGTACTCTGTTGCTCTTTTCGCCCTAAGCAGCAAACTTGATGGATGCGATGACAGTTCTTTTATTGGAGTAAAAGACTTTCCCCAAGGCTTTAGTGCAAATGAAAGCGTGATTTGATGGTGAGCAGGCTCGATTTGGATCAACAATTTTGGGACAATACTATTGAAATAGAAAGCGATTGGAGACTTATTCTCACTATTTTGCTCGAAGTAATCTCGTAAGTTTTGAGAAAATAGCTCATCTAAATTCTCAAATTTAATTGCCTTTTCATGATCATCTAAAGAATGTGAAGGACTCAGTTTTTTTAGGCTCTGCTGAAGCTCTTTAACCATTGTGAAATCTCCAATAGTAGAACTTGATCCTGCTCAATGGCGATCTGTTCAAAGACAGAATAATCAAAGTTAAAGTCAATTGAGCCAGTGCCATTACCAGACCTGCTTGGGAAGTGAGCGCAATCTAGGTAGGGCAAAAAGGGTTATGGTGACTAAAAAATTAAAGCAACAAACCTAATCTTGAAAACAAGCGAAGTTGTTTATTGATATTAAAATGCGAGGACTGTAATGCTTTGACCTTCCTCAATGGCTTTCAAAATTAGATCAGCCACAAAGAATGATTGACCTCTTGAGCAAGACACAGGTTCGTGTTCTAGAAATGCTTTTGCTGGGCTGTGGCGGCGCTTGTGACGAAGGACAAAGCTTAGAGAATAGCCATTAGTTCCGCAGGTTAAAGATTCTTCCCTTGAGATTCGACGCACAAGCTTTAGCAACCTCTCAGTTGAGGTTAAATTAGTGGATTGCTCAATTGTTGCGAGGGGCAGTTGCCAGTTTGCTCTTGCTGTCGGCAGAGAGGAGCCAGGGCGATCGCCACCTTGTTCAAAACTCGAATTTTGACTGCTGTAGACAGAATCCAGTTGCACAAGCGAATGGAGCGGTAGAGCTGACGCGCATCGTTCCCCATTTAGGTGCTTTTTGAGAGCATTCCCAGGCTGAGGAGCTGCTTTTGCTTTGAACCAGGCTGGAAGATGTCGGGCTGGAGTAGGGCGATCGTTTCTTTGTTTGAGAAGGGTGGGTATCATTGGGGTGGCTCCTTCGTGATTAATGACTCAAGGGGCTCCCACTCTTCCAATGCGGTTACTTTCTGAGGGCGATCGCAAAGGGAGGGTGGGTTTTTGTTTTGGGTGGCTCAAGAGAGCCTGGGCAGGAGAGGAGAATATTTACCCCTCTAATAGGTAAGGACAAGAATCCAGCAAAAAGCCAAAAGATTGTTACATAACTTAAGAGTAAGGTCTGATGAAGACAACTGTAAATAAGCAAAAAACCACCGAAAATGCTGCTGTGCCTAGAATTTAGTTAATTTTTGACTTGTGAAAATATAATAGCATAAGTACACCACCAGTTAACCACTAGCGCGACAAAGCGGTGAATGCAGGTAAGTTTTTAATGGAGTTCAGAGAAAATGACTTTGGCGACAGACAAGCCTAGATTTACAATTACAGTTAATCCGGTCATTAACAGTGCTCTTGAGTCCTACTGCGAGTATTCTGGTGATTCCAAAAGCCAGGTGATTGAAAAAGTTCTTAGAGTTCTGTTTGACTTAAGTATAGAGAATCGTCAGGCTTTAATTAAATGGGCAGAGAATGAGTATAGAAATCCAGAAGATCAGGCAAGACTGATTCTAGAAAAAGCAATTTCGCAATGGGCAAAGGAAAATAAAGATAAACTGCTATAGAATTCTGGAATTGCCAGAATACAGCGTGATGAAACCGAAAATAATTTAGAAGTTGAAGGTGTGCTACGATTTGTCAAAAGCAATTATCTAGAAGTAATTATCTAACATTATATTTAAGTAATGCAAATAGCAGTATAACCAACACTAGAACAAATAGAAGAATTGTAGATAAATATGACCACAATTATAGACAAAAACATAAATTTACCGCCTGGAAAGCTTGGACTACCTTTCATCGGTGAATCTTTAGAATGGCTCTTAGACCCAAACTTTTTCCAAAAAAGACACGCAAAATATGGAAATATATTCAAGACAAATTTATTTTTAAATCCAACAGTAGTGCTTATTGGACATGAAGGCAACAAATTTCTATTTGAAAACGAAGGAATTTTTTTTTCTGATGGAATGTCTTTGGCCGTACCGACATCAACCAAGAAGTTGATGGGATCTGGTGCATTAGTTATGCAAATGGGGAAAAGGCATAAAGAAAATCGTAGAATTATTTATCAAGCATTGCAATCAAAATCACTTGATCGGTACATTCCGATTATAGAATCTCAAACAGTAAACTATCTTAAAAAATGGACAGCGCAGAAAACATTTAAGTGGCATGATGAGCTTAAGAACTACTCTTTATCCATTGCAACAGAATGTTTCTTAAGTATTGATATTGTTAACTCAGATATCGAATTCAGCAAGCTCTATACAACATGGGGAAAAGGTCTTCTATCAGTTCCTGTAGCTCTGCCTTTTACAAATTTTGGTAAAGCATTAAAGTGTCGAGAATTATTACTTGAGAAAATAGGAAGCATAATATCTTCGAGAACTATCGAAAATCCAGGAAATGATTTACTGGGAAACTTATTATTATTCTGCAAAGAAAGAGACATAACCTTAAGTTCTAGGGAAATACAAGAACAATTATTAACCCTTTTATTTGCAGGACATGATACTTTATCATCAGCACTTACATCCTTTTGTCAATTAATATCAAAAAATTCTAAGTCAAAGGAAAAATTATATGAAGAACAAAAATGGATAGGAGACATCGATACTTTAAGTATCGCTAAAATAAAAGAAATGACTTATCTAGATCAAGTCATAAAAGAGGTACTTCGATTCGCCCCGCCAACTAATGGCCCACCACGAAAAGTATTAAAAGATTGTAATTACAAAGGATATGTAATTCCAAAGGATTGGAATATTCTCTATAGTATTGGTCAAACTCAAAGAGACGAAACCGTATATCGATGTCCATATGAATTTAATCCCGACAACTTTGATCAACAGACGAAAAAGCCAGCTATGAGCTTCTTACCTTTTGGTAGTGGATCAAGAGAATGTGTCGGAAAAGAATTTGCTATTCTTGAGCTTAAGATACTTGCAATTCATCTAATTCGTAAATATGAATGGAAAGTTAAACCAAAGCAATCATTCAAAAAGATTCTTTTACCCGCAGTACATCCGAGAGATGGTTTGATAGTTGAATTTTGGAAAAAATAATATAAATGAATAAGATGATCAGAAGAAAGACAAGGAGACAAATAAATTTAGGATTATCAATGTTTTCAAGTTTTCTTATTTTTAATAATTATAATCATGTTTTGGCAGATATAGTTCCTGACAATACATTAGGCTTAGAAAGCTCGACTGTTACTCAAATAAATGCAAACAATGTGACCCCGGAAATAGTGAATGGTGGTGCAATAAGAGGAACTGCATTATTCCATTCACTTTTGAAATTTGATATTAGGACTGGCGAAAGTGCTTATTTTTCAAATCCATTAGGGATCAAAGATATATTTGCGAGAGTTACAGGCGGTAGTATCTCAAACATAGACGGTACGTTAGGAGTAAATGGTTCTGCAAATTTATTTTTAATAAATACAAATGGTTTTATTTTTGGAAAAAATTCTGCATTAGATCTAAGTGGAGCTTTGACGACAACTACTGCTAACAGCATAATTTTCCCTGAATATGAATTTAGATCAACAGGCGATACGCAGATACCAAATTTAAGCATCAATATTCCAATAGGTCTCAGTTTTAGAGACAACTCTGGCAAGATAGAAGTCAACAATGACGGTTTTTCAATTTACCAACCAGCGAATACTTTATCTCCAGCAACTCCTTTAACACAACCACCACTCGGTTTACGCACGAACCCTGGTAACAGTATTTCTTTTCTTGCAAGTAATATATTGTTTAGTGGAGCTGTTTTTAATCTTCAGGAGGCTAATATCAATATCGGCGCTGTTTCAAACGGTGTTGTTCTGTTCGCAAATAATGAAGCAGGCTTTGATTATAGTAATGTAAATACATTTGGAGATATCAAATTTGATAATCAATCTTTTATATCAGACACTTCCTTCTTTAGTGGGAGTATAAATATAAGAGGTAACAACATAGATATCATAAATGGTTCTAGTGTAATATTCTCAAATTTTGGTTCAAATTTTGTTGATGGAATAAACATCATCGCAAATAATCAGGTCACTACAAGCGGATCACCTACAGCCAATATCCCAAATGGCTTTGCTCGACAGATATCTGGAGTTATAAGCTCGGCATTCGGGGAGGGAACAGGAGCAAATATAAACATAAAAGCCAAAAAAATGATTGTTGATAAAACCGGAATAATTTTCACTAATACATATGGTTTAGGAAAAAGTGGAGATATTAACCTAAACATTCTTGAAACCTTAGATGTGATTGAGTCTCTAAATTTCCCTTCGGCAGGAAGTCTGATCGCTGGGGTTTCTTTTGGTTTCGGAAAGAGTGGGAACATTAATATATCGACAGATTCATTGACAGTTCAAGATGGTGCAACAATTGCTATTGACGGACTTTCATCGGGAGATTCCGGAGATGTTAATATTTTTGCAAAATCTATCTTACTAAAAGGTTATAACCCCAAAACCCTATCACCGTCTAAGATTCTATCTCTAACTTCAGGAATTGGCCAAGGTGGTAATCTTAGAATTAACGGAACAAACATATTAGTTAAAGATGGTGGAAAGATTGAGTCATCAAGTCTTGGTGAAGGAGACGCTGGTTCACTAAATATTACTTCTGATGTTATTCGTATCGAGGGAACCTTTCCTGCACCTATTAATAATCGTAGTACGATTGGGTCATCCGCTACTTTAATTAATCCTGAAACCAGAGCAGTTTTTGATGTCTCTAACGGGAGACTTAATGGTAAGTCTGGTAATGTAAATATTAGATCAAATTTTATATTTCTTAACGACGACGGAATAATTTCTGTGAAAAATGATGGATCTGGAGATGGAGGAATAATAGAGATTTCTGCAAATCATATTATTCTCAAAGGCGGTGATATTCTTGCATCAACGCAAGGAGGAAGTGGTGGTGAAATTGAATTATTATCTAATTCCCTTATATTAAAAAATGGCACTATTACTGCATCTGCTAGAGGGGATGGTAAAGGCGGTGATATAAAGATTGATTCTACTCTTATTGCAGGTGACGCTACTTCCTTTATCTCTGCAAATGCTGTGCAGGGCTTGGGTGGAAGAATTGATATTAATACTCAAGGATTAATATTTGAGCCAGATAATATTACTGCCACCTCTGACATAGGCTCTCAGAATGAGGGTAGTATAGATTTAGTCTTTACCACTTCAAATTTTTCTGCTAAATCTGAACTTACGAACGATCTGATTTTTAATAGTTCTCAAATATCGTGCGCTAATTCTTTAAGTACACTGCGAAACATTACAGCGCAGGAATTAAATATACCTGATGAGCGACTTGAATCTTTTGCACGAGCTAATGGTATTCCCATGACAGTTGATGCTAATGGAAATAAAATTCCCTGGATTAAGCTTCAAGGCTGGGTTCCTTCTGGAAATGGATATTTTAATTCAGTTGCGGTGATTAAAAACCACCCTTTTCATTCAAATTATGCTTCAGGCTGTAGAGCAAGCACAGCGAAAGATTGAGTAGAACATTAAAGTTGACGATTTCACGGGATAAAATAACCTTGTTCCAGAGAGTATTATTAGTTAGTCTTGCGTTTTTTGGTATTGGCGCGTGGTCAGCTCATGCTCAGCTTCTACCCCCTGTGAGACTCCCAGAGCCAACACCTATACCAGAGCCTCTTGAGCCTAAATCACCACCCCTTGAGCTACCGCCCTCTAATCAAAATCCTGGAGGCGTTGAAGTTCCACCTTTAACGCTCAGATCCCTGAAAGTAATAGGCAATACGGTATTTAGTAGTCAAGAACTCTTGAAACTTGTTGATCAATATCTGAATAAATATCTGACTGTTGCAGATCTAAACGATCTACAAGACAAGATTTCGGATTACTACGTTAAACGAGGGTACATTAATTCTGGAGCTGCAATCTTAATTGTTGATAACCCTAAACTGAATCTAGTGGCGGCGGATCTCATAATAAGGATCAGCGAGGGTAGATTAAGTGAAATAACTATCAATGGGTCAAAGCGATTGAGTAAGTATGTTAAAGACAGACTCAAACAACCAGGAGCCTTTAACATCAATCGTTTAAATAAAGACTTTTTGCTGCTTCAAGACAATGAGCTTATTGATCAAATTAGCGGAAGCCTTGAAGCAGCAGACCCTGTATTGATTAACCTCGCAAAGCTAACAGTAGACGTAAAGCCATCAAAGCCTTATAAGGCTAGCGTTGTAACAGATAACTATCGTAATCCTGGTGTGGGTTCTTTCGAGCGTGGCATAGATTTTACCGCTCTTAATCCCCTCGCATTGGGTGATAAGCTTTCCGTGGGCTATCGAAATACGAACGGTAGCAACATTTTTAATGCATCCTACTCAGCGCAAATTAATAGACAAGGAACATCGCTGCGATTTTCTTATTTGAATGGAACTAACTCTACTATTGAGAAGCCTTTTGATAATTTTGGATTGCAAAATTCTACTCAAGTTTATTCGTTCGGTATACGGCAACCTTTGTTAATAGAGGCATCGATTAAATATAGATCTGAATTTGGCTTAAGTCTTTCATTAGACCATCTCGAAACTCAAGATGAGCTTTTGGGATTTAATTTTCCAATTTCTCGTGGTGCTGACGATTCTGGTCAAACTAAGATAACAACTTTAAGGTTTGGGCAAGATTGGCAATATAGAGACTCGAAGCAATCAATCTTCTTAAAATCGCTTCTCAGTCTTGGAATAGACATAGGCTCTACCACCGCACCTAATTTTAACAGGGGCCAGTTTTTCTCATGGCGAGGCGATGCATACTGGGCACGTCAATTACCGTTGCGTTTGACCTTTATTTCTAAAGCCGAACTTCAGCTTTCAAATCGGCCTCTTGTGAGTTCTGAGCAGTTAAGCTTAGGCGGATTCGACTCTATCAGAGGTTACAGACAAGATGCTGTATTAGGCGATAACGGATTTTTCGGATCGTTGGAGCTAAGAATTCCTATTTTAGATGGAACATATGGGCGCTTGAGCATATCGCCTTTCTTCGATATTGGTCTTCCGTGGGATAACGCAGTTAACTCTGAATCTAAACTCTTAGCATCAACAGGGCTATCATTTCAATACAACTTTAGTGATCGCGTCAGCGCAAACTTTACGTGGAGCCTCCCATTGTTGAATGTCTCTGAAGATCGAAAATCTCTTCAAGAGCAAGGTTTTCTCTTTTCGCTGAAGTGGAGTGTATTTTGATGCTAGTCGTAACCCCAAAAGTAACGCTCACAGCCATTTTTGCAACAATCACGGTCGTATTGGGGAGCATGACAGCGATTGCCGGAAATCCCTTAAGCGACTGCTTACGTCTGAGTAGAGAGCTAAAACTAAGTGAGGGCGTCTGTGAAGGGAAAGCGCTCAGTACCTTCAAGGCAGAGGTTGAAGTGCTAAATGTTGATAGAGTCAGTCCATTGCAGCAGATTGGAGTCGCCTTGCGACGGCTGGGGTATCTTGAGGAGTCAGAAGCTGCTTTACAGCAAGCCCTTATAATAAGACCGGAAGATGAAGCCATCACATTAAGCCTGGGCAACCTCCAGCATCAGATGTATCGACGAGCAATATCGCTGTACAAATCAACTGATGATCCAGCAACTCGTTCTGCACAAACTAGAGAAGCGATCGCAAAGGCAAATGCAGCACTGACGCAATATCAATCCATTGCAAAAAATCAAGGTACGAACAGCCAAATTCTTGCAGATCTCAACTGGATAGATTTGTGGAGCAGTCTAGAGCAAGATCTCCCTGAACTAAAGGAATTGCAGCAGCAGAACTTACCAAAGGCTATCCAAATCACCCAATTCGAGCAATCAGAACTAGACTTAAACAGAAAAACAGAGGCACGGATCGGTTTTGCGGAGTCTCTTTTGAGAGCCGCTGATCTAAACTCATCCTTTGCAAATCTGTCGCAAACCAACGCAGACAAAGTGCTTAGAAACGCTGAGGCAGATGGTGACATGCGGTCAGTCTCACGAGCCTATGGTGTTAAAGGACTATTGCTCAAAAGAGTCGGGCGAAATAGAGACGCGATCACCGAGCTGGGCAAAGCGGCAAGTGCAGCGCAGTCCGTTAGCGCAAAGGACCTAGCTTATAAGTGGTACGCAGAATTAGCGAAAATCAGTGAAATAGAAGGGAGCAGGGGCAAAGCACTTGAATACTACAAAGCTTCTATAGCTAGCCTGCAACAAATTCGCTCAGGAATATTACAACTTAACCCTCAGGTGCAATATGAATTTCGAGATCGGGCAGAGCCTATCTATCGAGAGTATATGGGCTTACTGTTGGATAAGCCTTCACCAGACTTAAGAGAGGTCATTCGTGTCAATGATAAGCTCAGAGTGGGCGAACTTGAAAATTTCCTGCAATGCGATCTAACCCGTCTGACTAGCCTATTAGATCTCCCTATTGAAACATCAGCAGATGCTACTCTATACATTATTCGCTTACCCAAAAACTACGCTCAAATTATTCGTAGTAAGGATGGAAGACTATCGCATAAAATCATTGACGAGAAGGAACTTGAAGTAAACATCCTGGGCGTAAAGCGAAATTTGCAAAGCGACAGGATTGAAGGTTTATCGGCGCAAACATACCGGAGGGTCTTCGGCGCACTGTATCAATCATTAATTTTGCCGATTGAGCAGGAGCTACCGAAAGCTGGGACATTAGTTCTGATAGTTGACCCTCAACTACAGAATATCCCTTGGGCAATGCTCTACGATACAAGACAACAGAAATATTTTATTGAGAAATATAGTATTTCATATTCACTAGGCTCGGAAGTAGCAGAGCCAAAACGTCTTTCAACTTCAAGACAAAAAGTGCTTTTAGCAGGAGTTTCACAGCAAACAAATTTATTAGAATTTCCAGAAATTCCCTCAGTTCGTAGTGAATTTGAAAAGATACAGCAGATCTTTAAAAATACAACGCTCCTCAATCAAAACTTTACTAGCGAGTCGCTCCTGCGTGTCGGTCAAAACTATCCTATCATTCATCTAGCGAGTCATGGACAATTCTCATCAGACCCGCAGAATACTTTTGTTTTGGGATGGAATGAAAAAATTACGCTTAGTAAACTATCGGGCTTAATTCGCAATAGAGAGGAAGATAGTTTGGAGCTGTTAATTCTTTCAGCTTGTGAGACGGCTAAAGGTGATGGAAGAGCAATGCTGGGAATTGCAGGAACACTTGTGCAGACTGGCGCAAGAGCAGCTTTTGCAACACTATGGAAGGTGAACGACGTCTCTCAAACTATCTTAATGGAAGAGTTTTACAAGGGGCTAAATCGAGGAGAAACTAAGGCGGAGGCATTGAGATCAGCCCAAATATCTTTAATTCTTAGCGATACCTATAGTAACCCCTATTTCTGGGGAAGTGCTGTGCTGGTAGGCTCCCATCTTTGAGTATCTCAAAAGTGAAGCAACCAGTCTCAGGCCATCTTCAGCCTTTCGGACTTCATCTTTATCGCTAAGCTTAAGGGCAATTTTCTTTGTTTTTGTATAAGCGTCAAAAGCCTTATGATATAGTCCTGCATCGAGATAGAGTTCAGCGAGTTGCCGAATCAAGAAAGGATTCTCAGCCTTTTGCAAAATTTGCTTTTCTACTAAGGCAATTCCGTTGTTAATTAATCCAACTTCAGAAAAGATTGATAGACGGAGGGCAAGTTGCTCCTGCTCAGAAAATCTATTGACTCGAATTAACTCCAAATCATCTTCAAGCTGACGCCTTTCTCGTGCATCAAGAAAATTAAATGTTTTGATCGAAGATCCCAGTAGTTCTGCATCCCGAAATGCTTCTACCACAAATTGTACTGAGTCATGAACAGAAATTGTTGGCAGTTTTAAGCTGGTTTGGGAGGAGCGAAATTTAAACGTCTGATCGGTCAACATCGTCACAGTATAGGAATTTGCTCCGCTCACAGGTGCCCAACGAATAAACTTGGGAAGATCCAGTAGAGTGTCGCCGAATGGTTGCAAGAGTGTGGGTTTATCGAGTGCTGCTGATCGCATCCGATCGCAGGACTGCTGAGGAATTAGAGAACAAGGTCTGTCAGGCTTCCTTGGCTGCAAACATTGAATCAAATCCTCCTTATTTCTGACCAAGACAACCTTGCGCGACTTAGTGCAAGCAACTCTAACAGGATCTGCGAATTGGAAAGCTTCAGATATACACAAAGCCTTACCTGGTAGAACCTCCGCACCAGGCATGACACGCCCGATAACCTCACAAGATTTTGCGTCAACAGGAGGAACAAAGAGAAGACTGCTGAGGAACCAACAATAGCCGAGGGAGAATGATAAGCTACGCATGAGTGGTCATGGAGAACGCTTAGGGGGAAGAAGACGATCAATTGGAATTGAGCGCCATTTATCTACTTCAGGGTTAAGAATATCATCCGACTGAATAAATAAACAGGCGCGCCATTCATCGTTTGCGGATTGCTGCTTAATTTCTAAAACTTGAGCCAAAAGGCAGTGACTACTGGCGAGATTAGGCTCAAGGTTAATCGATTGTACTAACGATAGTTTCGCCAAATCATAATTCCTTAGGATGAATTGTACCCAACCGAGGTTCTTAAGCAGAACGGCATGGGCAAAGCTATTTTGATTGAGATTGGAACCTAAGCCTAACTTTAAGAGCTGGTGAGCTTCAGCATATTTCCCTTCAAGAATTAGTAGTCGAGCCAAATTGTTGATAGGTTCCGGCGCTTTGTTATTACTAACAGTAATAGATTTGCGGTAGGCAGCAATTGCCTGTGCGATCTCCCCACGGTCTTCGTGGAAAGAAGCAAGGTTAAAGTAAGGGGGATAAGTCGTGGGACTTAATTCGATAGCGTTCTTAAAAGATGAGTAAACGCAGGTGAAGTCTTGAAGCTGCTTGCAAAGGAAAGCTAAATTGGTGTTTGCTTTTTCAGTAGGCAAAAGAAAGATAGACTGCTCGAAACTCTTTTTTCCTAATTGAAGTTGGTTGTCCTTCATCTGCTCAAGTCCAATTCGATAGAACTGCTCAGCTAGAAAGAGTCTCCCATATCGAAAGCCAAGGACTAGAGACAAGATTAGTGCAAAAAAAGTGCCAAAGAGAAAAAGCTTTGACTTGAAAAACCTTGAGCGCTTGAGCTGAAACGGTAGAATCTCTCTAAGGTAACTGAGAATTTCAGTTGTATCTTTGGGACGCCGAGCGATCGCGTCGCTGGAGAGCTGATCTAAGAACGCTCTCAAAGGTTTATCGAGATGCTTAGCGTAGGGATGCCAGAGGAGTTTTCCCGTGATTTTGTCTCTGGGGATTTCGCTAAAGGCTTTCCCTGTGACGGCGTGGATAAAAGTTTTACCGAGGGAGAAGAAATCGGACTGAGGAATAGCCTTGCCGTCAATCTGCTCTGGAGCGGTGTAGCTCAAAGAATGTATCTGAGTCACTAGCTCTCGATTGCGCCCAGCTACCTTTGCATAATAGGTATGGGTTGTTTGCCTAGCACCGCCAAAGTCAATTAGAGCTAGAGTGTTATCCGGCTGAACGATAATGTTCGAGGGCTTAATATCTCTGTGAATGAACCCGCCAGCGCGTGGGCTAACTCCCTTGTGAACCACATCTAGTATTTCAACTAATTGCACAAGCCAATTCAGGGCCAGGGACTGACCTACTCGGCCATGCTGCTGAATCCACTCATCTAGGGTAATGCCCTCAAACTTGGACATTGCCAGACAAAAAAGCTCATCTGGTCCGTTTTCTAATCGAACCGAGAAGAAATCATCAAGATCGCATTTTGGAATACCAGGATGCTTCAGAAGCTGGAGCGCCTCGGCTTCTTTCTCCAGCATTGCAATGTATTTATTTTGCTCGTCATAGCCCTTAAGTACCTTAAGGATCATGAGAGTATTTGCCGGATGAATCCAAGAGCCTTTGGTATCAAGTGCCTCAAAGACATCGCAAATATGATGCCGCTTTAGGTCAAAGAGGGGCCGCAACAGAATGAACCGATTATTAATCAGCAAAGGTGAGCCGCAAGCTTGGCATCGTTCGGCGCGGTCGTTGTTATCTCTAGCCTTACACCAAGGGTTGATGCAGTAACTCACATATTTATAGAAAGTAGGTCGGAATCAAAAGCTGTATCTAAAAACGGTTCAGAGGTGATCTGGACATACTTTCTAACTACATTATCGATCATGAGAGTCGGACTGTCCGTAGAGCAGGTGACAAGACCTTCGGCTTTTAAGGCTTGTACGGCTCGAATCACTTGAATGATGGAATAGCCTAATTGGTCGGCACGCTTAAGAATAGTGTCTTCAGAACTGTTCGGTATGGAAGCTAGAAGCTGGAGAATATGGCGTTCTGCTGCATTTAGATCCTGAATCCGATCAAAAAGGAAGCTGAAGCTGCCGCTCAGTATTTTTGAGATTACAGAAGTTTTGCCTGTCATAAAAGGGTCAACATCGCCCCCATAAACGCGCGCGACTATCTTAGCAGAGTCGTGTAGATTTTTGGGGTTGCCTTTGCGGGAGAGAATGAAATCCTTTAGCTTGTTGCCAAAGAGTTGATAGGGTTCTAAAAGCTCAATAGCCTGCTCTTCACTTATTCCCTCAAGCTGAAATATTTTAGCGGGACGGCCCATTTGACTTAAGGATTCCATCACTAGAATAGGCTCCCTAGAGGTGAGCAAGAAACAGCTTTGATGCTCCGTCTCAGCCAATCGCCGGAGAAGTTGGTTTGCTTCCTTACGATTTTCGTCGGAGTCAAACCAATGATCAATGCCGTCAAGACAAACTAAGATGCGGCGGGAGCGGATGCCGTCGAAAATGGTCGTGCGAGTAGCGCCATCAATTAAGGAGAGTAAATCCTGTATATCTTCTACCGGATTGTTGCTGACCGAATATTTCCAGATGAGCATCTGAAAGGTCTGCAAGCCTTTTTCCTGGGTGAATATCTCTGACAAAAGACTCGTCTTACCAATCCCCGCAGAACCCGTCAGCAGTACCAACCGATTTTGTTGAATCAAACTCAACAGTGTATTGATTTCTTGAAGCCGAGGAATGAGTGCATCATAAGAGGGAGGAGTGCCCACAACTCTGCGTAGGTGCGGAAGCGTTGAAACGGCGCTTGCAGCGTTGTGAGGGACATAGAGCGACTCCACAATTCGCCGAAATGATCGCCGTTTCACCTCCAGACCAAGAACTTCGGACAGATATTTCCATAGATCTGGGGCAACCGTCCGCTGAAGGTGAGCGGCTGTGAAGAGAGTGCCCTGAGCCATTTCAGAATATTCTTGGCATAGCCAAGCACCTTTGAGGACTAGCCACTGGTCTTCAGTGAGGGTGAGTCCACCGCATTGGGCAATGGTGTTGTTTAGAAATGGTTTAACGTCAAGGTTGAAGTCTAGCTGATGAGAGGCTAAAGCAACCATAGCATTTGCCTATTTTATCGGTGACTTCAGAATAGCAGACAATATTTGCAAATTGAACGGTTCAATTTGATTTATTTGAATTTATCTGATAATAATCAAAAGCAAGCTTCATTTTTGGTTGAGAGGTTGCTGCATGAGTCCAAAGGCCAGGAGCAATGCGGACGAGCTGGAGCCATTGCTGGTGCAGTGGGAGCTGGCCTTAAAGGAATTAGCTTTTTTTAAGCTTTCGCCACTTATAGAGAAAGTGCTAGAGATTCAACGTCGGCACTCTCCCGCTTCAGAACTTCCCTGTCTGAGACAGTTGGCGATCGCTGAATTGTGGGAGCTAATCGACCAAACTTTTACGCTGCCTGCTGACTTTGAAGCTACGGCCAAGCGAACGATAGAAGCCCAGATAAAAAGGTTCAAACGCTCAAGGGACAGGCGATCTAGCACAGAAAAAAAACTCAAGGAACTTGGTGAAGACGTAAATTTACCGTTGCCTAGCAAAGAGCTTGAGTACCAAGAGATGCAGGCGATTCTAGATCTGGCGCTTCAGCGCTTGAGCCGTGAAGAAGCGCGAACGTTAGAGATGATTTATGGTTTTGGCGATAAAAATACCTTGACACCTTCAGCAATTGCAAAGCTTGAGAACGTGAGTCTCCAGACGATTCGGAACCGCGAGCGTAGAGCGTATCGTCGTTTGAGAAGGGACGAGAGAGTTCGCTCACTCGTCTCATAATCTTTAAGTGACTGAGAACAAAGGGCAGGTTAGAGCTTGAGGTGATTCTAAATGATCAAACAACTCAATGTTGAGCAAAATACTTTGACTAAGCTCCAGTGGACAAGAGCTGAAGTCCTGGGAGAGATGGGACTCAGAAGTCGATCAACGCTAAACGCTTACTGTAACTATCTCAAGATACCGAGGTGGATTCGATATTTTGACGAGAGACAGCACAATCAACTCATGGAGCTGAGAGTATGGATCAAAAGAGGCAACGCGATTAGTGACTATGCTTGTGAATCTGTGAAACAGGACTGCGCTTGAGCATGGGTGGTGTCAAGGAATCCTTTAAAGCGCTTGACACGAGCCGTAAATCAGAGTTTGATCGATCCAATCAAGGAGGTGATGTGCAACCAATGGTGCTTTAAACGCTAAAAAACTCCGACTGGGGAGAAGGAGTTTAGAAGCGTAAACATATTAGAGATGGTCTTTTGGGGACGCTAACGTTGATTTTCCAGTCACGCTGTTAGGTCGCCCGGATTCCTATGCAAAAAATTCTAACCTTAAATCAGGCTAGTTGACAAGTATTTTGCTGAAATCCATATAGAGAGGCTGTCTCCACACA
>JAKRSB010000038.1 GCA_022402525.1 Thermosynechococcaceae cyanobacterium MS004 | reverse complement strand
TATCCTGAAAGGGGTTTTAGGCTTTTAGATTCATCTTTTGTCAGTCAACCAGGATCCAGACTTAGTGATGGATTACCTGCTGAATAAATGGCTGGGCAAAGGTTGGGTCAATATTAGTACAGGTTTACAGCATGCAATCTCAGGAACAATCTGGGAACTTTACACCAATGCCTTTGAACATGGACAGTCGCCTATCGGTGTATTCAGTTGTGGACAGCACTACCCAACCCAGAGGGAACTTCACCTGACGATCATTGATTTTGGTCAAGGAATACCTACAAATGTTCGCTCTTTAGGTCAAAACTTAACTTTAGATTCGGATCAAGCCCTTCAATGGGCATTCCAACCAGGAAACAGTACTGCCCAGAATGGAGTTAGCAGAGGGATGGGATTAAACCTACTCCAGCGCTTCATGATAAAAAATCATGGCAGTCTTAAAATTTTTAGTAATGATGGATCTGTCACAATCAAGGATAATGAGATCAGATATGGGATGCACGCAGTTGATTTTGGGGGAACACTGATTAATATTGCCTTTAAGTGCGATGAGTCTTATTACTGTCTGACTTCAGAGGTTAAAGACACTCATAAGCAATGGTTCTAAGCGCCTAGGAGAAGAGAGATGCTTTATAAGGTTAGAGACACCACAGGTGAATACGCGATAGACGGCAGCGACGGATTAAAGCTTTACAACGAGATCCACTACGACCTCTTGAAGGGAAACTCTGTTGAGCTAGATTTTGATGGCGTGCAAGTCTTCGCCTCAATATTCTTTAATTTTGCTATTGGACAACTCTTACGAGATCTTACTCCCGACACTCTAAATGTACTTCTCAGTTTCAAAAACCTTTCATCTAATGGAAAAGAAATTCTTGATGAAGTGATTAAGAATGCTAAGCTCTATTACTCTGATTTTAGCTATCGCAATGCAGTTGATGCCGTGATGGAGGAATACGCATCAAGCTGTTAAGTTCATGAGCGTTAATCTGGATATTCAAGCTGAAGTTGTTGATATTAAAAGCGATGTTCCTCAACACAGCGACATATTTTTAATTGATACAAACGTTTGGCTGTGGCAAACCTACCCCAATGCTGGAACAGGTCAGAGAAATGCACAGGCTAAGATTCTAGATTATGGTGCTTACCTTAAGGTAGCAAGACAAAATGGCTCAATGCTTGCCTACTCAGGACTGATTCTTGCTGAATTGGCGCATGTTATTGAGACAACCGAGTACACAATATATAAAACAAGAAATTCACTTTCATCTTTAAAAATCAAGGAATTTCGACACAATCTCACTGTCGAGAGAGCTAACGTGGTCAACTTAGTTAAATCTGCTTGGACTCAAGTAAAAAATCTTGCTGTTCCAGTAGAAATCACGATCAATGATTTGACAACAGATTTAGCATTATCTCGTTTTCAGACGCAAGCACTTGATGGTTATGATTTACTCATTCTTGAATCCATTAGTAAAGCTGATCCGGGACAAATTAAAATCATTACGGATGACATGGACTATACAGTTGTTCCGGGGATTCAGGTATTTACAACTAACTACCTTGCCCTTCAGGAAGCCACCGCAAAGGGAAAGTTGCTGGTTCGCTAAAGAGTCTTTGTAGACTTGAACCTCTTGGGCGATCGCCTCGATTCCCATCGCAAACAAGTCCAAGCCGCCCATCCCGAAATCACCATCACCGGAATGTATAACCTGCTGGAAAAACTGCGATCGGGTCAGCCGTTTACCGATGGCGATCGTGAGTACAACAATAAGGCTTTGGTTTCTACGCTGAAGCAAATCCATGATGAGTTGGATGTGGCGGTGTTGGAGGCGTATGGTTGGCAGGATTTGGTGCCGATGTTAAGCCCCTCACCCCTAGCCCCTCTCCCAGCGGGAGAGGGGAACCGGATCATGCCCCCTTCCCCCCTAGGGAGAAGGGTTGGGGATGAGGGGCAAGTTGAACTAAGTAATCCCGAAAGTTCGGATGTATCGCAACCATTAAGCCCCTCACCCCTAACCCCTCTCCCAGCGGGAGAGGGGAACCGGATCATGCCCCTTTCTTCCCTAGGGAGAAGGGTTGGGGATGAGGGGCAAATTGAGGAGGAGAATCCCGAAAGCTTGGATGTATCGCAACCATTAAGCCCCTCACCCCTAACCCCTCTCCCAGCGGGAGAGGGGAACCGGATCATGCCCCTTTCTTCCCTAGGGAGAAGGGTTGGGGATGAGGGGCAAATTGAGGAGGAGAATCCCGAAAGCTTGGATGTATCGCAACCATTAAGCCCCTCACCCCTAACCCCTCTCCCAGCGGGAGAGGGGAACCGGATCATGCCCCTTTCTTCCCTAGGGAGAAGGGTTGGGGATGAGGGGCAAATTGAGGAGGAGAATCCCGAAAGCTTGGATGTATCGCAACCATTAAGCCCCTCACCCCTAACCCCTCTCCCAGCGGGAGAGGGGAACCGGAAAGATGTTACTGGCTGGGACGGTGAATTCTCTCATCTCGCAGGTCGATGGCGACAGATTCCAGATGCCTTTCTAGAACGGGTGCGGCAACTGCGACAAGAGCAAACCCCCGCCGAAAAATTCCTATGGGAACTCCTGCGCGATCGCCGTTTCCTCAACGCCAAATTCCGCCGTCAGCATACCCTTGGCCCCTACATTGCCGACTTCTACTGTCACCATGCCCGTTTAGTTATTGAATTAGATGGAGACATCCATCAAAACCAAACCCTCAGAGATGAAGATCGAGATCAGTGGATGCAGGCCAATGGGCTGACCGTAGTACGCGTTTCTAACGATGCCATTTGTCAAAATACAGCGGAAGTGTTGAATGCGATCGCAGAAGTAATATGCCCCTCACCCCTATCCCCTCTCTCAGAGGTTGAGAGGAACCAGATCATGCCCCCTTCCCCCCTAGGGCGAAAGATTGAGGATGAGAGGCAATCCATGAATGACAAAACCCTAGACGAAATCATCCTCGAACGCCTCGTCGCCCTCAACGCCGAACGCGCCGCCGAAGAACGCAACGGCCTCATCCGCTGGCTGCGCCCCGAATACCAAGCCCCCGACCAAGCCAACCCCACCCAAACCACCCTCGAAGGAATTGGAGTCAAAGAAGAACCCGAAACCATCGCCCCCGTCGAACAGCAAAAATGGCCCACCCAACCCAAAGCCCAACTCGCTGCTATCCGTGACCTACTCCGCACCAGCAGCGGCGAATGGACAGCCCTACAAATCGCCAGCCAATTCACCGGACGCAACACCCAGAAAAAACTAGATGCTGTGATAGAAAACTGCGATCGGCTGGAATGGTTTGGGTTGCTGATTCGGCGCGAAGAAGCGAGTGTCTCTTACTGGCAATATGCCGAATTCCAACAAAGTGCATAGACAAATAAAGTGGTGACAGTACCGTATCGAACATCAAGCGCAGGCCTTGCGCGTGCTGGAGAAAGGCGATCGCTGCAGCAAGCTGAGGCTTTGGCTAGCAGTGGAAGAGCAGAGGAGCGATCGCTCATAATGCCGTCGATCAAGCTCAAGCATCCAGAGGACTGCGAGCGCCACGGCCACCCTTATTCAGCACATGGGCATAAAGCATCGTGGGTTTGACCTCCTTGTGCCCCAAGAGGTCTTGAACCGTGGGGATATCGTAATCAATTTACTCCCCTTTCCATTCCCGATCTTCCAGTGCCTTTTGAGGTAGGAGCAAAGTAGCCTCAATCTCTTGACGAATCGTCGCTGTTACTTCACAGCTACTGTTCAAACAATCGATCAAGAGTTGATTGGCATCATAGTAGCGTTGCAGCACCTGCTGCTGTTCAGTGCTAAATTGCCACTTGTGATGAATCTGCCGATATTGGGCGATCGCCGTTTCGAGTTGTTGACCCCAGGCGTTATGGTGTGTTTGCCACCATGCCTGTGCGCATTCTTGGCCTTGATTTGGAGGGGGCAGTTGATTTTGAAGTAGCTGTAGCGACTTGTGGAAGCCCGAATCAAGCACCATACCGAGAATATTGCTGAGGGCATCGGTACAGATGTGGGCGTGGGCAAAATCTAGACCTTGGGCGATCGCGCAGACACCGAGTAAATCATCTAAGGCAACATCCAAAAAGATGCCCTGGTCAAGGGTACAGGCTAGGGCAAAGTCCGATGCAACATGGGGTGTTTTAGCAAGGGCAAGGTAAAACGCCCGAATAGTGGCATCTTTTTCGATAGGGGCAGTCTGTGTTTTTTGGCTTGCCCACATCAAAAATTCTTGTAGATAAGGGTCTTGGGCAACTAAGGCATCAATCTGCTGCTTCATCAACTGCACCAGTGAATCTGCACTGCGCAACATCGATGCGGTCAACAAAAATACTTCTCGCCAATGGGGATCGGTCAGGTGACTCACTAACCCGCCTAAGGCTTGCTCTAAAGACTGTAGGTTATGACTGGCAACAATTTTTCGAGCCGTAAAATATTCTTGAAAGGCTAAATAAGAAAACGAAAAAATCCCTCTTGCCCGTTCTATGAGCAATCCATGCTGAGCCTCGATTGCCTTCAACATCGCCTCGCTTTCGAGTTCCAATTCTTCTGGCTCTAAGGCTGCACCAGGTAAATGCCGTAAATAGTCTCCTATATATTGTTCAATAACGCGCTGCTCAAAAAAATATTGGCCTTGTTCAAATGTAACTGCTGCAAGCTGGCTGAGCAGTCGAAGCTTTTGGGGTAATAAAAACCCTCGATACACATCATCTCGCCCAATGCCCTTGGCTTCATCCCATTTACCCAGCAGCAAATCAAGCCCTTGTTTATAAAACTCTGTGCGCTTTGTGGGAAATTTATCCTCGTCATGAAACATCCAACAGGCAAGATGCAAAAACAGGGGCGTCACCACCAGTTGACGAAATTGCCAGTTTTCCGGCAAATCCAGTTTCTGAATAAAGTGCATGGACTGTATCTGCCCTGAGATGGGCTGACCGTTTGCAAAAGTTCCAAACCACTTTTCGGCAAAGGTGGTAATTTGTGCTTGGGTAAAGGGGGCAATTTCGACATCGGTGAAGCCGCGCAGCTGCAGCTTTTGGGCAGCAGTACGGCAAGTGACGACAAAGTGATTTCTGTGATATTTCTCTGAGAATTTACGAATTTCTCTCAGCACTGTCGAAATGTCTTGGTCTAGCACTTCATCCATTCCATCCAGCAGAAGCAGAACGCGCCCTTCTTTCAGTAAGGCTTCAAGTGCAGAGGGGATTGTAATCCCAACGTCTAGAAAGATCTGAGTAAGGGTGCTGAGGAGGCTGAGCTTACCACTGTCTCTAGATTCTTCCGCAAAATCTCGGAGCGAAATAAAGATGGGAACCTGATGGGAAGCAAATTCACCCCGATTACACTGAATCGCAAGGTGTTGTAAAAAAGTAGTCTTACCTACCCCAGGTTTACCCAAAACCCTCAGTTTTGAATGAGTCTCGACCACTTCCATCCCTGGAATTTGTTTTTGCTCAACCGAACCCATCCCCACCCGATCAAATTCAACGGGGTCTAAGTTACGGAGGTCTGCAATCTTAAAACACTGTTGGCTTGCAATTTTCGCCAAAATGTTAACGTCAACATAGATGTCATCAATACTGACGGGGTGGTTGATGTCTAATAGCTGTAAAATGCCGCACTGGTTTTGTAGGGTGTCATAACGCTGCGATCGCACCTGTTGAACCAAGCCATCAATCCCTAAACTGGCAGTCTCAGTGACTTCTCCAGGCTCAGGAAACGTATGTGGCGGACTCTCTGCAACCTCTCGCCAATCTAAATCAAGAATTGAACAAATTGCTAAAAAGATCTGGCGATCAACGGGCTGTCCGGTAAAAAAGCGCCAAATTGGCTGACGGGTTTTAAGGTTTACTTCCCCTGCCAGATTTTCCTGTGTCCATCCTTTCAGCGCAAACGCGCGCTTAGCCTGTTGAATCCCAGGTAAGGACATCTGGAGCGATCGCTTGCTCATACCATAAAAAGCTCATGCTAGTAATTAAAATTACAACTATTTATGGTTATTCGTAATTCTAAAACTTTGTTTGATTTCTAAGAAGCTCTCTCTACCAATAATTGTACAAAATCTAAAGTAAGTTCTCCCTCCAAGGGAATATTTTTTCTATCTAGAATATATGGTATACAAAAGAGATAATGCTGTTAAATTTACAGAAAATTTTATCTATTTCTCTTGTAATACAAAATTATTTCGCATGATTGAAAATGCTAATAAAAAACAAATTTATAGAAGTTAATCCATCACGGAAAATCTCTGTATCGTGACTGCTGCTGACAGCTTAGTTCTAAAAACTTTGTCTGGCTGGGACGTTGTGGAATCCTTCACGGATAAGACAAATTCATGTTATTGGTTCACCCAATGCCAGGGTTTGATCGGGGTAAAGTGCGATCGCGGTGGGGCGTCCCCAACGACTGGAAGCCTGTGGTGATGATGGTGATCGGCTATTGGGGGGATCTGCAAACGTTGACCAAATCACTACGAGAGAAGGAACTTGAATTAAGAATCCATAAGCCACTGCCTGAATTTGCCTTTACAGGAGGCTGAAATCAGCCCTCGAACTGAGTGCCTGACTGAGATTAAGCAGGACTGAATCCGCCCAGAATTTAACATCGCTGAATCCGACAGACGATTAACAGAATGAGATCTTGTGCCGCTGAAGTGAGCTAAGTCTATGCTAAAAGTTCTGTCCTCACTTTGGAGCGTGCCTGCCGAACAAGTTTTAAAGCAGCTTGAGAGTACTCCCAAGGGCTTGAGTCGTAAAGCGGCGCAGCAAAGACTTTTGCAGTATGGGGCAAACAGTCTCAAGAAGAAACAGCAGTCTCACACAATTCTGCTGTTCTTCAGTCAGTTCAAAAGTCCGATTATTTTGATTTTAATGGCGGCAGCCATTCTCTCCGGTTTCCTGGGAGATGTTATTGATACCGTTATTATTTTGGGGATTGTACTGCTCAGCGGGCTATTGGGCTTTTGGCAAGAGCGGGGAGCGACGGATGCTGTGGCGAAGCTACTGGCGTTGGTGCAGGTAAAAGCGACCGTGTTGCGAAACGGTCAAACGCAAGATATCCCTAATGCGGATGTGGTTCCTGGGGATATTGTGCTGCTTGCGGCTGGCAATAGTATTCCGGGTGACTGCCTGATTTTAGAGTCAAAGGATCTGTCGGTTAATGAAGCCGCACTGACGGGAGAAACCTACCCCGCTGATAAAGAATGTGGCGTATTGCCCATTGAATCTGAGCTAAGCCAGCGTACCAATACCCTTTATATGGGGACTAACGTCATGAGCGGCACCGCAAAGGCGGTTGTCGTCCAGACCGGAAAACAGACTGAATTTGGCAAAGTATCTGAGCGCCTGAAACTTAGACCCCCCGAAACTGAATTTGAAACGGGACTGAGCAAGTTTGGCTACTTCTTAATGGAAGTGACGCTCATTCTGGTGGTGCTGATTTTTGTTGCCAATGTTTACCTGCAACGCCCCGTTCTAGATTCTTTTCTATTCTCGCTGGCGCTTGCCGTGGGACTCACACCCCAACTGCTCCCTGCGATCGTGAGCGTGAATTTGGCTCGCGGTGCGAAGCAAATGGCGAAAAAGCAGGTGATTGTGAAGCGGCTGACCGCCATTGAAAACTTTGGCAGTATGAACGTGTTTTGTACGGACAAGACAGGCACGTTGACAGAAGGGGAGGTAAAAATTCGTGCTGCGGTGGATGTAGATGGGAAAGAGAGCGATCGCGTTCTTCTCTACGCCTATCTCAACGCTGCCTCTGAATCTGGCTATGCTAATGCGATCGATATCGCCATTCGTCAACACAAGTCATTTGATATCTCTAGCTACCAGAAACGAGATGAAGTGCCTTACGACTTCAACCGCAAACGTCTCAGTATTCTGTTTGCGAAAGACAATACGAATTTGATGGTCACGAAAGGGGCGCTCAAATCAATTCTGAAGGTTTGCTCAACGGTCGAAACGGCGGAGGGCAAAACCGTTGATATCACAGATCAGCGAGACAAAATTCAGCAGCGGGCTGAGAAGCTCGGCAGTGAAGGGTTTCGAGTTTTGGGGGTCGCTTACCGCAATATCGAGCGTGATTCCTTTAGTAAAGCCGATGAAACGAACCTGACATTTTTGGGCTATCTTGCTTTATTCGATCCCCCCAAGGCAGGTATTGCAGACACGCTTAAAGAACTCCGTGAGCTAGGTGTAACGGCCAAAATGATCACAGGTGATAGCCGAGCCGTTGCTATCAGCATCATTCAGCAGATTGGGCTACCTAAGCCTAGGGTCTTAACGGGTGCTGACCTTCGCAAACTCAGTGATGAAGCTCTTATGCATCAGGTTGAGGCAACTAATGTCTTTGCGGAGGTAGAGCCAAACCAAAAAGAGCGCATCATTATTGCCCTTAAAAAAGCGGGGAATGTGGTGGGCTATTTGGGCGATGGGATTAATGATGCCTCTGCGCTCCATGCTGCCGATGTCGGAATTTCGGTGGAGAGTGCGGTGGACGTAGCCAAGGAGGCTGCTGATATTGTGCTGATGCAAAAAGATCTGAACGTCTTAGTTGAGGGCGTGAAAGAAGGACGCATTACCTTTGCCAATACCCTTAAGTACGTGTTTATGGCAACCAGTGCGAACTTTGGCAATATGTTTAGCATGGCAGGCATTTCTCTGGTTTTACCGTTCTTGCCCTTACTGCCCAGTCAAATTTTAGTCACCAACCTTCTGACCGATTTTCCAGAAATGACGATCGCCACGGATCGGGTTGATCGAGAGCTGGTCAGTAAACCCCGCCGCATGAACATTACGTTTATCCGCAATTTTATGTTGGTGTTTGGATTGCTCAGTTCTGTGTTTGATTACCTCACCTTTGGGGTGTTGTTGCTGCTGCTCCACGCGACCCCAACCCAATTTAGAACAGGTTGGTTTATGGAGTCGGTGATCTCCGCATCTATGATTGTGCTCGTGATTCGCACCAGACAATCCATCCTCCATAGCAAGCCAGGCAAGTATTTATTAGGGGCAACAGGAGTGATTGTAGGGGTAACGCTTCTGTTGCCCTATACGCCACTTGCAGGTCTGTTGGGGTTTCAACCCTTGCCGCTTGCATTCCTGATAGTGCTGGCTGCGATCGTGGGTCTCTATATTTTTTGTGCCGAGGTTGTTAAACGAGTTTTTTATCAACATGTCCAGTCTTGACCAGTCTTGACCAGCCCTATAACGATTAGAATTATGGTCTCTAACGACGATGCCATTGCTGTTCTACAGCAGTCTGAGCTAGCGACAAAAGGTTTACCGTTGGGTACAGCCAGTGCGCGGCTAAAAGAAGAAGGGTTTAACGAACTTCCCTCCGCACAATCTCGGAAGCTTTGGCAGATTGCTTGGGATACGGTTCAAGATCCAATTTTCCTTTTGTTGGGCGGCGGCGGGGTTATTTATTGGATTTTAGGCGACCTTCAGGAGGCATTGATCCTGTTGGGTTTTGTCTTTTTTATTACGGGCATTAGTCTCTACCAAGAGGGCAAAACCGAACACGCGCTTGAGGCACTGCGCGATCTTTCAAGTCCGCGTGCTTTGGTGATTCGAGACGGGCAACGCAAACGAATTGCAGGCCGGGAAGTGGTTCGGGGCGATGTCTTGGTATTGGCAGAGGGCGATCGCGTGCCTGCGGATGCGATCGTCTTATCCTGCACCAACCTTTCCACTGACGAATCTTTATTGACGGGAGAATCCCTTACCGTTCGCAAAGTTCCCGCTGAGGGCAAAGTAAAAATGGCACGTCCAGGGGGCGATGGCTTGCCGTTTATTTTTTCGGGGACGTTAGTCGTGCAGGGGCAAGGCATCGCCGAAGTGCAATCCATTGGTGCCCAGACCGAGATGGGCAAAATTGGGAATGCTCTACAAACGGTAAAGCCTGAAATCACGCCATTACAGCGGGAAATGAATCAGTTGGTAAGCCGCCTGTTGGGAATCGCTTTAGTCCTGTGCGTTGCGATCGTGATTATTTATGGCGTCACCACCCATGATTGGTTCAAAGGCATTCTTGCAGGCATTACCCTCGCAATGGCGATTTTGCCCAATGAATTTCCAGTTGTGGTGACAATCTTCTTAGCCTTGAGCGCTTGGCGCATTTCACAACACCACGTCCTGGCGCGAAAAACGACCGCTGTGGAAACGTTGGGTTCGGCGACTGTTCTCTGTGTGGATAAAACGGGAACGCTGACGCTCAATCAGATGGCGGTACAGCAGCTCCTCCCCTATCGTGCCAATGCTAAACGCTATGATTTAGGGCTGCATCCCCAAGCACCGCTACCCGAAGCCATACATGAACTCGTGGAGTTCTGTATTCTTGCGAGTCAGAGAGATCCCTTCGACCCCATGGAGAAAGCATTCAAGCAGTTGGGCGATCGCTATCTTGCTAACACCGAACATCTGCACCAGGATTGGCAACTGTTGCGAGAATATCCGCTTTCACCCCATCTTTTGGCAATGTCCCATGTTTGGCAATCTGCCGATGGCAAGCAGTATGAAATTGCGGCAAAGGGCGCACCGGAGGCGATCGCCGATCTCTGTCATTTCACCCCCCAACAGCAGCAAATTTTAGCTAACCAAGTGAGCGAAATGGCAACCCTAGGCTTGCGGGTGTTAGGCGTTGCCAAAGCACCTCTGCTCGATGCGCCGCCCCCATTTTTACCCCCGCATCCATCGCTATCTCCCGATCGTTTACCCGATCAGCAACATGATTTCCCTTTCCAATTTCTCGGATTAGTCGGACTTTCCGATCCGGTACGTCCAACGGTGGCGGCGGCAATAAAGGAATGCCATACCGCTGGCGTTCGCGTCGTGATGATTACGGGCGACTATCCGGGTACGGCTCAAACCATTGCTCGACAAATTGGGCTGATAGAAACAGGAGACATCATCACCGGATCACAGCTCGATCAGCTTAGCGATGAAGACCTTCAACAGTGCATTCAAACAACCAATATCTTTGCGCGAGCCATTCCCGAACAAAAATTGCGAATCGTCAATGCCTTGCAAGCCAAGGGCGAAGTTGTCGCCATGACGGGAGATGGGGTGAATGATGCCCCCGCCCTCAAAGCGGCTCAAATTGGGATTGCCATGGGGGAACGCGGGACAGATGTAGCACGAGAGTCGGCAGCATTGGTATTGCTGGATGATGACTTTTCATCCATTGTTCAGTCCGTCAAAATTGGACGACGCATCTTTGATAATCTTCGCAAAGCGATGGGCTATTTACTGGCAATTCATCTCCCGATTGCGGGAATGTCGCTCATTCCGGTTTTGTTTAAATTACCTTTGGTCTTGCTGCCTGTCCATATTGCCTTCCTCCATTTAATTATTGATCCTGCCTGCTCGATCGTCTTTGAAGCTGAACCCCCTGAACCCAATGTAATGCAGCGTCCGCCTCGGAATCCTCTGGAGCCGTTATTTGGTCGAAAAATGATCGGCCTTGCTCTACTCCAAGGATTAGGCATTTTGGCGATCGTACTAATCATCTTTGTAACGGCACTGAACCGTGGTTTGGGCGAACGAGATGCTCGTGCCCTAACCTTTACTACTTTAATTCTGGCAAATTTGGGACTCATTCTGAGTGAGCGTTCTTCGTTGCCCCTAAGCTTAAAATTACTTAAGTCTCCCAATACTGCTTTGTGGTGGGTTATTGGCGGTGGAGTTGTTTTTCTTGCACTTGTGCTCTATGTTCCGTTTTTGCAGCAATTGTTCAGCTTCTCATTCTTGCATCTCATTGATGTTGCGATCTGTTTGACGGGGGCAATCGTCTGTTTGCTTTGGTTTGAATGCCTTAAATTTTTGAATAAAACTGTGCCCAGTAGAGCGTAGGAACGCTCGTCTTATCGTTGAGAACTCGAAATCATCTTTTAATGCTGAAATTCCAGCTTGCATTTAATGACTTTTATGTTGAAATCAACCAACTCATTCATCAACTCGAACAGCGGTCACTTAGGTTGGTGAGATAGGTCAAGCTCATCCATCAAGTTCATCCATTAAATTCATCAATGCCAACTGTAATAAATCTCGAAAATTAAACATATCATAGGAAAACATGAGCACAAAAATTGACAACTTCACTCAACAACTTCATGACAATTTAGAGGCAGTTGAAGATCGAGCAAAATCGCTGAAGAAAATGATTCAATCTGCACCCAAGAAGACCGAGGTTGAGATTCAATCGAAACTCGACGAGGCGAAAACAAAGTTAGAGGCGAAGAGAGAAGAATTTAATGGGTATCGAGCAAAGATTGAAACTCAATTTAAGGAAAAAGAATCTGAGGTAAAGACCCAAATTGAGGAATGGAAATCGGGTCGAGAGGCTAAGAAACTTGAGCATCGAGCAGGTCAAGCGGAAGACTATGCCTCTACAGTAACCCTCTTAGCAATGGCGACGCTAGAAGAAGCTGAAGAGGCAACTTTGGCAGCGATCGCCGCCAGACGGGAGGCTGAAGCCGCCGTGGAAACTACAAAATCAAAGTAGAGATTGAATTGGGCCGCTGGCCGAAGTGACCAAGATTGAGCGTCCTTCGAATGGTGTAGAAGAGGTGCCCGTCACGCTTTCGTGGCTGTTAAAGGCTCACGAGCTGATTCTGGGTGAAGTTCGGAAAGGAATTACGAAAACCGCTGTCAATCAGGATTACGGGACGAACGATCTATTAGCGAGTCAAGTGCTGCGCACAATCGAGTCCCAGATCTGGTTCCTAGCCGAACACCTCGTCGATACGCCCTTAGTTCGCAGCTAAATTTACGCCCAGCCTATTTCTTTACACGGCAGTTGAAAGAACCCTCGGCGATCGCCTCATAACGAGTTTTCTACATCTCAATTTGTAAGTAATAACCAGATAACAAAAGGCAAACAGTATGAATATCACGATGAAGAAAACTGACGTAGAACTCAAACGTGATGTGCTTTCTGAACTTAAGTATGAGCCAAGCGTAAAGGTTACAGATATCGGTGTCTTAGTAGAAAATGGCACAGTCACATTAAATGGCTATGCAAATAGTTATGGCAAGAAATGGGAAGCTGTGAGTGCAGTTAAACGAGTGTCTGGCGTGAAGGCTGTTGCGGACGAAATTGAGGTTAACCTGCCGAATGCTTCACACCGTACAGATGCTGATATCGCTAGCGCTGCGGTGAGTCAAATTGATTGGTCTACCACAATTCCAGTCGGAACAATTGTGATAACAGTGCGTGATGGCTGGCTTACGCTGGACGGCGAGGTGGAATGGGGATATCAGAAGGATTCCGCCATGAAAGTTGTACGGCACCTAGCGGGCGTTAAAGGGGTGTCCAATTTAATCTCGATTAAACCCAGGGTGGCGGGAAAAGAAATTGAAACGGATATAACATTGGCCTTCAAACGAAATGCTGTGCTAGAAGCCAACAAAATCCAAGTGGAGACTTCTGGCAATAAGGTGATACTTCGTGGCATGGTGCGAAACCATACCGAGCTGGAGGAAGCTGAGCGAGTTGCTTGGGCAGCGCCAGGGGTACTTTCTGTGGACAATCAGCTCGAAGTAGAGTTCTCGGCTTGTTCGGCGTAGCGAATCAGTTCTGCTCTTATTTAAGAGACCTTTTGATCATTTAATGCTCAAGATACTGAGCCAAATGAAAGTTCAAGTCTAGGGTGGCGTTCGTGCTACTCGATTTGGTGGCTACTTTGGGGAAGCCAAACATTCTATCAAACATTCTATTGAAACACCTGGAGAATCGCTAGAAAATCCAGCATTGAAATCGTAATTCGCTTTAACGTAATTACTTGGAGGTATTCATGATGCCATATACGATTGATCGAGCCAGCTCCATTTTCCCAAATACTCTAGTTGATGATGAAATCCCCAAAGTAGTTGCAGCCTACAATCTGCTCAATGCAGAAGATCAACTGGCATTACTGTGGTTTGCCTACACTGAAATGGGTACTAAAATTACGCCTGCTGCGATGTCATTAGCCAACATGATATTCGCCGAAAAAACGCTGACTGAAATTAAGCAGATGCCAGCCTTGGCGCAAACGCAAGTCATGTGCGATCTAGTCAACCATACTGATACTCCCATCTGTCGCACCTACTCGTCCTTTGGCACGAATGTCAAGCTAGGTTTTTGGTATCAGTTAAGCGAGTGGATGAAGCAAAACATTGTCGCGCCCATTCCCAAGGGCTATAAACTATCCGCGAAAGCGGCCGATGTGCTTAAAAGTATTGACGAACTTGAATCGGGGCAACAACTCAATGTATTACAGGATGTTGTTGTCAATATGGGTTACGCCTCGATGGGCGGTGCTCCACAAGTCACAGAACCCTTGATTCCTCCAAAAGAAACTGCCCCTCGTGCCAAAGTCACCATTGAAGGCATCAAAAATGTAACAGTTCTCAGCTACATGGAAAATATGAACGCCTTTGACTTCCCGGCAGTCGTGGCTTTATTTCTCGAAGATGGCGCATTGAAACCTCCGTTTCGTGAGCCAATTGTTGGCCATCAGCGCATTCTCGACTATATGCACTCAGACTGTTATGGACTCAAGCTGTTGCCAGAGCTGGGAGTCTCTGAGCCAGCAGAGGGCAGATTTACTCAGATTAAAGTCACAGGAAAGGTTCAAACGCCCTGGTTTGGCGACAGCGTGGGAATTAATCTGGCATGGCGGTTTCTACTCGATAGAGAAGATCGAATTTTCTTCGTGGGAATTGACCTGCTGGCATCTCCTCAAGAATTAGTGAACTTGGGTTTAGTTCGGTAGTTTGAGTTGCTGCATCGATCTTACCCATCCCCATCCTGTGGACACCTATCCTGTGGACACCCTTCCTTGAAGGGGAATTTTACTCAATTAGTTTAGAAAATCGCGATGTGGAGATGGCGATCGCGTTGGCTTTACTCGGCCTATGAGTGGAACTACATCTTTCGGCAAGAACCAGTTTTGTCTAGTCAGACAATAAGGAAAAAATAGTGGCAAATATAATGAGCCGTGAAATTCGGCTAATTTCCCGCCCTACAGGGATGCCAACTCCCGCTAACTTTGCCCTTGCACAAACCCAACTGGAGCCACTTCAGGATGGACAGATACTCGTTCGCAATCTCTACATGTCAGTCGATCCCTACATGCGCGGTCGCATGAACGCTGGAAAATCCTATGTTCCACCGTTCGAGTTGGGCAAACCCATGAGCGGCGGTGCCGTCGGTGAAGTCGTTGAGTCCCGCGCTAAGGAATTTAAGCCCGGCGAGGCCGTCACTTCTAGCTATGGCTGGCGGGAATATTTCATCGCGACCCCCCAAGAATTACACCCCGTCAGCCGCGACCTTCAACCTCTCTCAGTTTACCTCGGTGCCCTCGGCATGACGGGCATGACCGCTTGGGCTGGATTGAATTTAGTTGATGTTAAAGCTGGCGACATTATTTTTATTTCGGGAGCCGCTGGCGCAGTGGGCAGTGTCGCTGGGCAACTGGCGAAATTGCGAGGATGCGAGGTTATTGGCTCAGCAGGTTCACTAGAGAAGGTCAAGTTTCTGCGGGAAGAATGTGGCTTTGATATTGCCTTCGATTATAAATCCAGTCCGATTATTCCTGTCATTGAACAACTGAATCTGGCAGCACTCAACGGGATTGATGTCTATTTCGATAATGTCGGCGGTGAAATGCTCGAAGCCGCACTATCGGCGTTGCGCGTGCATGGGCGGATTATCGCCTGTGGCGGCATTTCTAGCTACAACGCGGAGATGCCAAAACCTGGCCCTACCAATCTATTCAATATGACGACCAAACGCCTGACGATGAAAGGGCTGATCGTTGGCGATTGGTTAGAGCAGCAGGGCGAATTTGAACGGGAAGTGGGTGGCTATTTCCGGGCTGGCAAATTAAAGAACAAAGAAACGGTGGTAACAGGACTTGAACATGCGGTAAGTGCATTTGTCGGCCTATTTGAAGGCAAAAATATCGGAAAGATGGTGGTGAAGTTGGGGTAGGTGTCAACGGGAAGCTAGACCTAAGAATCTTAGAAATATCCATTCAAAAGGAAGTCATCATGAGAGTTATTGAGACTACAGCGGATGAGCAAATTTCTAGCTCTAGCTCTAGATGGATAAATGCGATCGCCGTTCTAATGATTGTGTTGGGCTTTATTGCGATCATATTTCCTTTCTTTGCCACAATTGCGACAACCCTAACGTTTGGCTGGATCTTTATTTTTGCCGGAATTGCTCAAATCGTTTATGCCTTTCAATCCAAGGGCGCAGGTCAAGTCGTCTGGAAACTGATTCTAGGTTTCTTGTATTTCCTCTCCGGAATTTTTGTGATGATGAATCCCCTGGAAGGGGCCTTTGCCTTTACATTAGTGCTGGGCATTACGATTTTTGTACAGGGTGTTATCCAAGTATCGCTCGCGTTTCAAATGCGCCGAATTTCATCGAACTGGGGATGGATGCTGGTAAGCGGAATTATCGGCATTATGTTCGGTATCTTCATTTGGTCTAGCTCTCCCCTTAGTGCAGCTTGGCTGATTGGTATTTTGATTGGAACCAACCTCTTGTTCGACGGCATGTGGATGCTTACGCTACATTCAGGACAGCCCACAGATGCCTAATAAAATTAGTGCATCACAAATTGCTCATGTATCGAACAATCCTCAAACCCTCCCGATCTTGATTTTAGGCGGTGGCTTTACCGGATTGTTTACGGCTCAGCGGTGATATGGGTACTCAGTATATCAATCACTACGATGATGATTTCTTTGAAAATAGTGAAATCGAATTTATTTGAGACACGATTGAGTCAATTGACCTACAGCAGCAACAGGTTCATTTAGCCTCTGGACTGTATTACACCTACAGCAGTTTGGTAATAGCTCTTGGCGCAATAACGGGCTACTTTGAGGTTGAGGGGGCTAAAAATATACCTTGCCATTTCGGACTGGTGAAGATGCGATCGCCCAGAGTTATTTCATACTAAAGAGCAATTTAAGTAAACCCAAGCCTTGCCCTTTGGAGTGTTGAGTGCATCAAAGACAAAGACCACGCCACGATAGGCTAATTGCTTATGGACTGGCGGTAGTGCGATGATTTCATCACTCAATCTCGCAAAGACTTATGATATTTTTACTCCACAAAAAGGCGTAAATTCATTGAGCCAAGTATCCTGATATCTGTAAAAAGTCAAGATGTCAGAAAAACTTGAATCTATTTACGCCATCTTGTTTGAAAAAATAGTTCTCCAGAAAAGAATTTTATAGACCTACGATTTCAGTCTATGTTCTAAATGACTTTTATAGAATGTAAAAAGTCATCATTATTCTGAAACTTTCTTGAAATTTTCATGAACCTGTGCTTCCATGTCTTCATTTGAATCACGGTTTTGTCTTTCTGCTTCCTTACTTGATCTATTCGGCTGGTAGTTAGGATTTTCAATGCTGTTGATAATCGCTTTTTGAGTGTCAGCTTCAAACTTATCAACTTTTTTGGCAGATTTATCTTTTGAAATAACTGCCATTGCGGCAATCAAATTTTCCGAATTAAATTTTACATTGTTTGCGATTCCTTCTTCTTGATTTAATGCAGCGATCTCATACTGCCTTAGATTGCCAATAGGCATGGATAAACTGGCAGCTAAGCTTTCTCCAGATGTAAAATGGACTGCTACAGGAATTGAGAATATGAAAACTAGACAAATTTTAAGCAAAACTTGACGAAATGAATTCATGATTGATCTCCAGAAAAATGATTTTAGGCTATTTTATTAATTTAGATCGAACTTATTGTTCGTGAACTAAAATCTATTAATTTCTTTAAATATTAATAGATATCTTGATTTTCACACAAAATAATTGAATTGTGCTTGATACGGCCTAAAACTTAATATGGAATATTGTTAATTTAAGCATATTTAAAAAATAAATGACTTAAAATAGAAATAGAGAAATTCAATTCATGATAATGACTTGTTGGAAGAATTAATTTTTTGATAAATTTTGTTAGTGAAATTTAATTTCTTGAATAATCCAGAAGCATTGACCTGAGTATTAGGCAAGGAGTATTGTATGACTCATCCAGAAAGACAAAATCCAATCATCCCCCAATATGATCGGCATATTATTCCCGCAGAAAATGCAGCAAGAGCGGCACGAGAAGGATCGGGATTTCATCACGTTGTGCATGACGATCCTTTAGATAAGGAACATATTCATACCCGTGATGGCTATACGGTGGATCAAGACGGACTCGTCAATAATTATGCTGTGGAGCCAGAAATGTACTTCAACACTCCGGGAGATCATGCTGAACAACAAGCCTTGGAAGATGCTGAACGTGCCCATGAATTGGCACAACTATCTGAAAGTGAAGAAGGACTATTAACTGATAAACACGATTTTCGGCATAAGGGTTCTGGCTTAATTTAGGTTAAGAGAATGCAAGGCTGGGAGCGAGTAAAAATGAGAATCTTCTGCTTCTTCAACTGCTTCTTCAGCCTTGCGTTCCTCTATCCTGATGAAAGATTAGGTCACTAACTCCGCCATTAATTCAGCCACAGGGAGTATCTTTTGAGCGCGTCCGGCGTTGCTGCCCGAAAAAACAAGGCCATTTTCAACATCCCCTCGTGCCGCTTTGTCTAACACTTGCACAATGCAGTAGGTTTTCTGTTCGTCTCGGCATTTACACACATGCAAGCAACTCGCAAGACACCGTTTTTCGAGATCTGGTGAATTAGCGATCGCCTTTTCCACAAACGCATTCCGCAAGGCACGTCCCGGCATACCGACGGGACTAGAGATAATCACCACATCTTCCGGTTTGGCATGAAGGTGAAATTCCTTGTAGCGACTATCCGCGTCGCACTCGTCTGTCGTAATAAAGCGTGTCCCAATCTGTACCCCACTGGCTCCTAAGGCGAGCATTTGGGCAATATCTGAGCGATCCCAGACCCCACCTGCGGCAATCACCGGAATGGATTGACTGAATCCTTCCTGTAGGTAGGCCACTAATTCGGGAATGACCTGTTCTGCATCTAAAGCGCGATCGCCCAGTTCCTCCGGTTTTGCGCCGAGATGCCCCCCTGCTGAGTTGGGATTTTCGACCACAAAAGCGTCTGGTAGCCTTCCATACAAGCGTTCCCATTTACGACAAATAATGCGGGCGGCACGGGTACTGGAGACAATCGGCACTAAAGCCACCTCTGGATACGCGGCGGTATATTCTGGCAATGGCAGCGGCAACCCTGCACCGGAAATAATCAAATTGATTCCTTCTTCT
This sequence comes from Thermosynechococcaceae cyanobacterium MS004, assembly GCA_022402525.1. Taxonomy (GTDB): domain Bacteria; phylum Cyanobacteriota; class Cyanobacteriia; order Thermosynechococcales; family Thermosynechococcaceae; genus JAAURS01. The sequence goes on along the minus strand of JAKRSB010000038.1, from coordinate 4,952 downwards.
GCGGCTGTACGCACCAGGGTTTCATAGTCTTGGGCTACCACCATCGCATTGATGCCCAGAATTCCGTTGGGGCTGAGGGCGCGGGCTGCTCTAATTTCATCTATGAGCGCCAGCCGATTGGCCTCAAAAAACTGCTCTCTGCGCTTGCCCACATCGCGCTGAGTAATATCGAAGTAGGGAGAATTTAACCCCAACCCAACTGCAGAAATGACCCCAACACCCCCCGCATTGGCAACAGCCACCGCTAGCTTTGCCCCAGAGATGCGAATGCCCATACCCCCCTGAATGATGGGATAGCGGGCAATATGTTGACCAATTTTAAGGGAGGGCAAGGGTTGCATATTCGTTATTGTTTGGGTTGAGGTTGACACTCAGTCAGGCTGGGGACGATGGAGCGACAGACAATTCGCCGATGAACCCTCTCAAAAGGGAGTGCCTTGAAAAACAGGCTAGGGTTTGAATCTCTCCCATTCTAGGTCTTCTAAGGCCATATAGCTATAAAGTTATAAAAAGATAATCAGAAATTTAGCCACCATTCCAACAAAACAGCACGGCACTGTAGGCAAGTGAGTGTTTGAAGTAAGGTCTGAACGTCAGTGAGAGAGACTGAATCAATCGATCCAGTCACATCAGCAGAAGGGTTTGCGCTGTTGTCAAGGTGAGCGACAAACCCATACAGTTTCTGATTGGAAAAAGAACTGTTGATGGCCCAGCCTTCTGTGTTGAGGGGCATCAGTTGCAGGATTGAGGCGGCTTCAAAGCCTAGTTCTCGCTTCAGGGTCGCGATCGCCCCCTGTTCTGGTGTTTGTCCCGCTGACACTCGACCGCCTGGAAAATCCAGCGTGACTTGTCCAATGCCTGGGCGATAGCTGGGAGAGGGGAGCAGGATGCGATCGCCCTGAATCGGTAACACAATGACTGAATCTGCTTTCTCGATTCGCCAATAGTCTAAAATCTGCCCCTGATTGTCTTGCAGGTGTTCTCCAATAAGGGTCATCCAGCGTGAGTGTAGTGCTAAGAAGCGATCGCGCGTTTGCCAAGGTTGTTCAGGGTTAGACGGCATGGGTGAGAATGGCGTTGAATAGATAACCAATGCAGATCATGCCCACCGTCATTAAGCCGATAAAAGCGGCTAACGGTTGAGGTCGCAAAACCTTTTTGAGAATTACCATTGCAGGTAGAGATAGAGCAGTGACTGCCATCGTAAAGGCTAAAACCGTCCTCATCGGCATACCCTTGTTAACCAACGTCAAGGGAAAAACAATGCCCAAACCCTGTTTGGGGTCATCAAGATTCCAAGCACACCTCAAATATGCAACATCTTGGCACAACATCGTAGACAAGCTATCAGCCCAGCAGCTTTTTGTATGGTTTAGCTGGGTCTATCAAGCCTTACAAAAGGGTGGATGCCTAACGCCGTGCCAAAGTCTTGAGAACCATCTGCTCGTGACCTTAGAGGGAACTCACTACTCAGGGCTGTTTCATTCTAAATTTTGATTTTATGAATCTACGAGAAAACGCCATTTCAGGCTTAGAGGACTCTATAAATCAATGGCTGGAATCACCTAAACTCTTTCCCTAAATCTAGAATGAAATGACCCTGCCTTCTGAATTGTGTGATAGCCATCACCCTGATCACCGTGTTTGGAAAAGCAAATCTCTCGCACCAAAAACGGGTTTATGCAGGATAATAATCGGTCAATAATGCATCACCATAACTCTGAATCTTGTCCACGCCTTTTGATATTTTTTGCTTTGGCGTTTGCTTTGTCGTGGATTTGCTGGCTGCTGTCTTCAGTTGTCAGACCTCGGTGGCCCACTGTTGGGATGTGGCTGTTTATCGCGGGGAGTTTTGGCCCTAGTATTGCAGCGATCGCTAATGATTGATTGAATACGGAAACAGAAGCTGTAGTTTATATCTAGAAGTCCTTTCGGCCTATTTCAGTGACATTGACCTCTGAACTCTTAAGATCTAAGAACTAATCAAGATCAAAAATTTATGTTTTTTGGTAACTATTGCTTTGAGTAGGCAACCAGGGAAACGCCCAAAACGACTAGCACAGCTCCGGCAATGCGGGTAGGACTAGCGGCATATTTCGTGAGACCGATCGCACCATAATGATCCAGAAATAGGGCGGCAATCATCTGTCCGGTGATCGTTAGCGCAAGGGCAAGGGCAGCTCCAATTTTAGGAGTTGCGAAAATAGCTGACCACACATACAGCGTACCTAAACAACCCCCAATCCACATCCACCAAGAGGTTTGAGCCAGATCCGCTGCGACTGGCAGGGGATATCGAGCAAGGAAACAGATGCCCAAGGATGCCAACGTTCCTGCCAAGTATGAAACGAAGGTGACTTGCATGGGTTCGCCCACATAGCGCCGCAAAAAGGTGTTGATTGCGACTTGAACAGGTAGAATTGCACCACCCAGCAGTGCGGCTAACAGATAAATGTTTCGACTATCCATGCTCGATCTCCGGCTAGCGTTTCTGTCGTGGATACAATTACATTGTGGATACAATGACATTCATGGCTGATTCTAAATTTAGTTGGTGTTCAGGGAATTTACCCATGCCTCTGCCATTGAGGAACGCAGCAATCAGGAGATTCTTGATCCAGCGGTTGTGATAGTCAAAGTCATTTGAGGTCTCTAAAAGACTACCGTGGACACATAAGTCCTCCTAGACTGGGATTGAAGTGTTAGGCCTGGAATGAAAATGGCCAAGCCAATACTGACTCACGCCCAGCAGGTTGGTCGAATCGCCTTTGGAGACCCACCGCTGGTAAAAAGAGGGCCTGATTGTATGCCTCCACCTGTCAGCATCAAACCGTTGTGATTCGACAAATTAGCCGAAATCGTGCGAAGCAAATTGGATACTACCACAACAGCTCAATAACTGCTGCTAAATAAGCGTAATGAGGGTTGCCGGCTTATCGCTCTCAAAGACCACCTGGAATGCCCACTTTACTTTATGGGCTGAGGCGGCTTGAACCCATCTTCATTGAAATCGAATGGAAAATCGCTCTGGGTAGGCTGGTGTGTACACCGTTGGCTCCAGTAATTGAGATGATGGCAAAGGAATTTAGGTGCGAAGCGATCGCCAACGCGTTCAGAGAATACAGCACCTTAAAGAATCTGAACTGTGCGAACCATCCATCTAGGCCAGAGAAAAGCCTATGCCTTGATTTACTCAGCGGCTGCTCCGAGAAAAATCTGAGTCACTTTGCCATTCTTAAATTGAAAGATTAGCCCTCCATAAACAGAACCTGCCACGAAAAAACCTGGCTTGCTGCTTTCTCTATTCCATTCAGCTTTGTAAGCTTTCACAACCGAACTTTCCGGGCTACCGATATGAATCCCTCGTTTCGTACTCAGGCGGCTAGGACTATTCAGGGTAATAGATTCAATGCTTTTTGTTGCGCCTTTCTGCTCTGAAACCATACTGAGCGTGATACCGCAATTGGGATACTTCCACTTTTGATGATAGGCTCCATCCGCGCCCCAAAGCTGTTCTGCTTCTCGCTGTAGGTCACAACTGATTGCTTGTCTAACTTTTGCTTCAGGTAGACCAATCTTTAAGGTACCGATGCTTTCTTGCTGAAGTAGTCTAAATTCGCTGTTGTCAGCAGACAGTCTGTTCTCTATCGTCGGTAAAGGGGTCGATTCAGCTCCAGCTAAGACGCTGTTAGAGATGGGGGGCGAACTTGTAGGGTGAGTTACAAGTGCCGGCAAAAGTAGAAAATTGAACAACCCTGCTTTCATAAATTTCATAATCACTTGCGATACAGATCCAGCCGTCACCTCAAACCGCCAAAGCCAACTGCACCAGCCTCAAGCTTCTGCCCACCCTCCGACAACGGCTCAGGCTTTTCCGTCTTCGCCGCGCAGTATTGGGGAACGCCACACCTTTCACAATGTTTGCCAACCTTGGGCACTCACTCATCATCCGCCCGTAGCCTGAAGGCTTGCGGACATTGATTGTAGGTGACAAGCTTCGTCGCAGAGAGTGGGTAGGCTATATTGTTACCCAGGCAGAATCAATGCAATCTCTTGAATTGTACTGCGAAGCCCTTAAATTCGTGCCGATTGCACCCAGTTCTGAGATAGTAGAACTAGAACTAGAAATATTTTCCAACTGTAATGAGCAACACTACCACCGCGCTAATCGAACTCCGCCGTCACTACGAGGGCATCATCGCCCAGGCTGAGTATCAATCTGCTCAAGCGAAAGACCAGCTAGAGCATATCGACGCCCTGCTGGTGAATGGACTACTGCTGAATGGACTGCTGCAAGCCCAAGAATCACCCGCCCTCAATCTAGCGATCGCCCCTTCAGCACCACAAGCGATCGCTCCTCCAGTACAACCAGCCATAGCCCCAGCAGCAGAACCCACCGGATCGGATGAAACAGTCACAGAATCGACACCATCAGGCCCACAGCCGCTCTTGCCAGCCTATGCCGGAAAGACCAAGCTAGAAGCGATCGCTCTGGTGTTATCTGAGCAGATGGGTAAAGCGGTGCATCAAGACCGTATCCTTGAGCAACTGTATGGAGATCTCAGTCCAGAGCAGCGGAAAGTAGAAAGTGGCCGACTCAGAGCCTCTCTATTCCAGGGCGTCCGCAAGAACCTCTGGCAAAGAGCGCCAGAGCAACCCAGCAGCTACCTCATCAAAGGCAGCAAAAGCAAGCGCCAGCCTATCGCTTCACCAGAGAGCGAACAGGCCGTCACTGAAGCAGCACCCGCAGTATCCGACCAAGGAAAACGTGAGCCTCGCCCACTGCTGCCAGCCTATCAAGGGCTAACGCGACTAGAAGCGATCGCCCAAATCTTACAAACCACTCCCGGCCAGGAAGTGGCGATGGATGACATCAGCAGGGCACTGTTTGGGGAATTGAGTCCAGCAGAGCATCAAGCAGAACGTAAAAGCCTGAGTACCCAACTTTATAA
>JAKRSB010000037.1 GCA_022402525.1 Thermosynechococcaceae cyanobacterium MS004 | reverse complement strand
GCCCAATGGCTAGCCGAACGAGATATTCCAGCCCTTTACCGGAACCATACCGCCAAAGCGATCGCCCTTCCTCAGAACGCCTGAAGGGGGTGCCGAAGTTTGTGTCATTTCTGGCAAACCTACCGTAGAGCGATCGCCCCGCCAGTGTACTCGCCGTCGCTCATTCGTGTGAGCGAGAGACTGCACCAGGGTTAGTCTGCTGCTGCCCCCCGCCAGAACCCCGCGCAAAGCGAAGTCATTCCGGTTAGTCTTCATCTGCTACCGCCGTCGCGCTGCGGTGGGAAAGGTTGGAGAGCGATCGCTGGAGCCGTACCTCGCCTTCATCCAAGAGTTGTCTCGCTAGATCCCACTTCTCAAACCAAGTTTCTGTAAGTTCAACCCTGATTTAGATGCCATTTGTAAAAATAGATTAATTGGAATTCCAAGGTTAATTCCTACCTTTCCAGAGACTTGGTTGCCTGCCGCCCGCCCATGAATGCCTACCAATCGACCGCTAGTATCCAAAACTGGGCCACCACTCATCCCTGGGGCAGTAGAATTTCCGTACATCAGCTCGTAGCCATCTCCATCGCCTTTTTGGAGTCCCACAATCCGCCCGTCTGTTACTAAGTGGGTTCGTTTGGTGATGGCCTGTTCTGTTCCTGGCCAACCAGAAACGTAAACATTGTCGCCTTGTTTCACTCGATCTGAGTCCCCTAAATTTGCGATCGGATAGGATTGGTCGCTGCTAATTGGGAGGATAGCCAAGTCCAGATCGGCCAATTGCCTAATTCGATCATAGGCAACCGAATACTTTTTCCCACCTTGAACCGTAACGGTATAAGTCGCAATCTTTTCAACAGCATGTTTTGAGGTCAGGACATAGTAGGTTTGATCTGCCTTGGCAATCATTACGCCAGAAGCATTGCCGTACCCGTCGACCAAGACCGTAATGTCTCGCGCAATCTTGTAAACATCAAGCTTCTGCGGTGTGGCAGTTAAATTCGATACGGGATTCGCTGATTGGGAAACAGCTAGGTTTACAGCAGCTTGCGAGTTCGCTGCAACCTGACCGCACTGATAGGCTTTTCCTGTTGCCACATCAACCCCTGATGACTCTGTTCCAACCGTTCCCCAAACAATGTTGGTCGCACCTTTCTGCTGTGCTTTTTTAAGCGCGGCCTTCATTGCCCCATCTCTACCACCTCCTAGAAGACCCCAAGAGTTGGTGCCGCGAACCGTCCCTAGAAACTGACAGTTCGCAACCATGCGTTCATCAGCCTCTAGTACAGGAGGCCTCGCTGCCATTGCGGAGTTAGCACCACAAACTTGCTGAAATATGCAGAAGAAGACAACAGAAGCATGGACAACGCAATTTTGACGCATAGATTATTAATCCCTCCCACCATACGAATGCCCTAAAGCTCAAAAAATGTTCAGCATTTGAACCAGTTCTTTGCGTCGAAATTGATTAGGAAAAGTATCAAAAAGAGTGGCGACCAATAAGGCGATAATAACACTCCAAAAGATCTCTAAACGTTATATTCAGCGCATTGTGACAAATTCTCCAGCAGGGCTAGGGTCAATGCCAACGGTAGCATCGAAGTTATAGCAGTTGCTAACTTCGTTAGGCCATTTTTCAGTTGTGAGAACCCTAGCCTCGTTCTATCTGAATGTCTTAAGCGCTCTGCCTACCGCCATAGCATTGGTCGCTCTTATCTTGACAACAATCTTCTTGTCCTATCCTGAAGCTGAATGATCGCAGCAGACTCAAGCCCCTGCCCCCGCGCCCATTGCATTCATCGGCGATCGCCTCAACCCAGCCCACCCATCACCCTGCATAAAGCGAAGTCATTCCGGTTAGTCTGCCGCTGTTGCCGCCGTTGCTGCTGCTGTTTTAGGCGATCGCCTCCGAGGGGTCTTGTCCAGCGCTCTGGTGTTGTCTGAAGTCTTTGTAGCCTGACGCCCCTTTTTCACCACCGGAGGGGCATCAGAGACATCAGCAAGCACCGGAATGACTGCCGGATTTACCGGAACAGCCAGAGACTCAGTGACCCAAGAAGCGATCGCTAGAAGCAAGGCAGCGGTCAACCAGCTAGGGATCGAGTGGTCGGGGTCTAAAACTTGGCTGAAGGCCATCGGCAGGACTGAAGGGCAAAGCGCCAGCACTGGAGCCGTATCGTCGAGACCATCGGTAACGGGAATCATTGATGGTAGTGCCAGTGTTACAGCAGCCGGACAGAGTACCGGAAATTCGGGCAGTGATTTATGGGCATGGGCAACAGTAGAGAGCGATCTCCCATCATCTGCTTGCCACCTCATATGCTGTAAGGGGTCACAAAGATAAGGCGAGAGACAGGTCGTTGACTGGCTGAGCATTAAAAGTGATGCAGAGCATAGGTTCAGATACGCTGATACAGCCCTGAGCGCCGTATTCCTTTTAGCCTGAGGAATTGGCTGACCACCCTGTCTACCGTATATTTTGGGACGGTTTCCTCACCCATTAAAGAATGAGAGGCCTGTAATATTTCGTTACAATAAGAGCCATAGGAAGAAATAAACGTCTTCCTCGAATCTCAATCAAGGTCGCTGCTATGAACGGCAACATCCGTGTCGGGAACCTTTTCGGTATTCCCTTTTATGTCAATCCCTCCTGGTTTTTAATTCTCGGATTGGTTACGTTTACTTACGGAAACGGTTTGTCGGCTCAGTTTCCAGCCTGATTGACTGACAAAAGATTGAGTGCAGGGTTGGGACGGCGTAGAATGCTGA
>JAKRSB010000036.1 GCA_022402525.1 Thermosynechococcaceae cyanobacterium MS004 | reverse complement strand
GACCACAATTCCCGACATCAGAGCAGATACGGGAGAATCGGATTCAGAGTGGGTTAGGGGAAGCCATAGACCCGACACAAAAATGCCGCCTTTAACGAGTAACCCCAAAAAGATTAGGGCGATCGCTTCTATAGGTGCGCCACGCAACCCCGAAAAATCAAACGAGTGGTGGGTTTGATAGACCAACACCGCACCCACCAGATAAAACAGCATCGCCACATTGCTGACAAACAGATACCGCAGCCCTACCCAAATGGAGCGATCGCTCCGGGGATAGATAATCAGCAAAAATGTGGCAATGCTGATGACCTCTAACGCCACGTATAAGCTGATGAAATCAGAGCAGGCAAAGGAGGCATTGACGCTGCCATGCAAAATCAGAGTTTGGGCGTAAAAGAATGACGTTTTAGCACTACGCCAACAATAAAACACCACTGCTGCTGTTACCAGTCCATTGGTGAGAATGAAGAATCCTGCAAGAGGATCGAGGATTAAGCTCACCCCAAAGTGATCCAGCAGTCGCAGCGTCAGTGGATCCGAGGATAGAAACAATTGCGTGGCATAGGCCACAGAGACTAAAGCACCCACCAATGCCAGCGGGCGATCAAGCTTAGGCAGCAAATAAATGAGGAATCCGACCAAAAACGGTAAGGCAATCCAGATCAGCGTTAGCGTAGTCTGGGTGATCATGGTGTGTTGCTCTTTTCTATTTCACTGGTTTCTAGGGTGGGGTTATCCCGCGCTAATTTCATTACCCCCACCAGCATCAAAGCCTGGATCGAAAGGCCAATGACAATCGCCGTCAAAATAACGGCCTGGGGCACCGGGTCGGCGTAGGCAACGGGTCGGTCACCCACAATTGGAGAAAACAAACCATTTCGCGCTGCGATGACAACGTAATACCCTACTACCCCCGTACTCATCACATCCATAGAGATGATTTTCATCACCAAATTTTTTTTAAAGATGATGCCGAAAAATCCCAGCAATATTGTGGCAAAAACAAAGGCTTCTAACACAATGATGATCCCTCATGGTTGAATACGGTCTTTCACAAGCCATTGGCAAAGCGAGGGCACGCTGCTGTGACCATCCCCCCGGCCTTCGTTTTCTTCATTGAGATCAATGCTGATCAATGCGCTGTCCTACGGTGGTGATGGGTTCGTGTCAAGCTTCAGCCGTCATGAACGGCGATCGCACGCTTAGCCTTTAGACGACGCTACGGCTTCCTTGAATGACTTCCCAGCGCTGAACGCAGGCACAGTCGTAGCGGCAATGGACAAGGTTTCACCTGTCTTGGGATTGCGTCCCTCTCTGGCCGCGCGATCGCGTTTCTCGAAGGTGCCAAAGCCCACCAAGCTCACTTTCTGCCCACTGGCAACCGACTCAACGATGAGGTCCAAGGTCGCATTCAGGATGGCGTCAGCATCTTTCTTCGTGACGTTTGCCTTTTCAGCGATCGCGTCAACTAATTCACCCTTATTCATGGATTCTCCACACATTACCGCTGTGAATTGTAGCCTGAAATGACTACATCTCAGTCACTCTCTGGGTTCTGGTTCTAAATCTGAACATTTTCCTGAAACGGTTGGCCGAACTTGGGATGCCCTCGTCAAAAGCCCGATAAAAGGCCCGATAAATGAGGAGCCTGACCTGTCTGGATACTGGCAAAGCTGTCCACGGTGGTCATCAGATCACGCTCTCGCGGCACCTTGAGGCGTGCAACAGTGCACCCACGCTCTTCGGAGTGAAAGGTGAGGCGCTCTACTACCCCTTGCAATTCTTTAAGGACTGGGGTTGCGTCAGTGGGAGTCCCCGATGCCGCTGCCGTTCAGCCACTGACGTGGCTTATTGTCTGGATTATTGAGACTTTACAGCAGAAGATCGAGTGTAGCGATGCTTCACACCCACTGGAAAATACTCTGGGTGTCCAGTCTGAAAGAGGCTGACCTGTGGCGTTTGGTACTGCTCCGGCACATAGTTTACAAATTCACTATTCAATCGACACAAATGATGTCGAATCGATTCAGCGATCGCCTGTTGTCGCTCTGCGCTGGATTCTACCCCTGGAGCTAATTCTACCGCGATATTCAAGCTGGAATTTTGGGCTGAATCGTACTCTACTGCCATGACGAATTTGCCAGTCACCCAGCCGTAAATGGGAGCTTGCTCTAGCCCTACGGAGATATTTTCTGGATACAGATTAGCGCCAAAGTAAGACACTACAAACTGAGAGCGCCCAAACACATAGACAAAAGGCAAAGGATGAACGCCAAGACTTGAGCCGAGCGCCATGATCGGATTAAACCCTCTCGCTTCTAGAAAGCTCAAGAGTTCTTCATAGCCCAGCAGTCCACCTGTATCCGCAATATGATAGCGAATCAGCGGAATGCCATTATTGCCAGTGAATAGCAGTGTGCCATCCTGCACTTCAAAAAAACGGCTCAATGGGTCATACTGCACCAAGGTTGGTAATCTAGATTCTCCAAAGAGCTCCCGCGCTACATCAGGATGTGCCGCAAGCCAGCGGCGAATGCAAATGCTCAGGGGCGTTTCATTGCCCAATACCCCAGCATCTGCGGTGCCGTAGAGCGAAGCAGAATCATAGCAAGGATGGGTTGACCCTAAGCGCTGACCGACCAGCGATCGCCATTCTTCGCTTATCACCTCTCCGGCCATCACCAGCTTCACGCCATAGCGAGGCCAGGGCACGTCTTGGGCAATTCCGCTGTCAACAACATCTTTTAAGAAAGGTGGATAGCCCAGCAAGACCGTTTGTTCAAATAATGGAGACAGCTTTTGAACGACCCTGAGAATTTCAGTTTTGTTATTCCCAGGCGTAACGACTGTAACGGGATAGCCTTTGAGGGCAAGGTGTCGACAGCAGTTAGCGGTGTACATCCCCCCGACCCAAGTTCCCAAAGCGAAGCAGACCACCGCTAAGGTGCGATGCTGATCCGCTGCAAAACTATCTCGAAACACCTGCTCAAAGCGAGTGGCAACCTCATACTCATCAGCGATTGAGCGTAGCCAGAATGTTGGCTCTCCAGTAGAGCCGGAAGAAACAGCAATCATATCGCAGCTTTCTAGCTGTCCCTGACGACAAACATCGGCTAATGAATAACGCTGAAGATAGTTAAATTTCGTGGTTAGGGGAAGCGACTGAAAGTGCTTAAGGCTAACGATTTCCCCTGCCTGAATGCCTTGCTCTGACAAAAATGAGCAATACGCAGGAACTTCCGAAGCCACGGTCTGAAATAACTCTAAAACATGAGTTTCAATATCGCTGGCCGCTCGCTTTTTGAGGGCTTCATCTATGGAAGTAGTCAGAAACGTTTGTAAAGCTGTCATTGCGTCCGTTGCCATTACTCATGAACGACCCCTATCGACCGCATTGAGAAAGGTGTTTTCTGCTCAGATCTTATTAAAACGACGTTCCTGGCTGTTTTAAGAATTCGAGTTCTGCTAACGTCGATTGCCGACCTAATATTTCATTGCGATGCGGATAACGCCCAAACAGATCAATGATTGCCTTATGCCTCAATTCAAAATCTAAGTTCTCTTCCAGTCCAGGTTCGCTGTAAAGCTGAACAGCGGCTTTATGAATCTCAGCGGACTCACTATGCATATACGGTAAATATAATACGGATCTTTGCTTCACCGTTAACTGCTCTGAAACTCCAGCAGCCACTGCTTCTTGAGCAAGCACTAAGGCTTGTCCATCCTGAGAAAACGCTTTGGCGTTTCCCCGGAACAGATTTCGAGAAAATTGGTCAAGCACAATGATTTCGGCTAGTCGCCCTTCTGCACTGTTTCTCCAAAAGTAGAGTTCACATTGTGCTGCTTTTTGGTTCAATTTGCTAAATCTTTCCCTAATCAGTCGATCTAACTCATCGTCCTTTGACCACCATTGTTCGGGCGTTAGAGTCTCAAACCAAAACTCTAGAACTTCTTCAATGCTATGTTCACAGAACGCCATAGATCCCTCGCTACCAAACAATCTCGCTACCAGACAATATTGTTGCCTTGTCCCCAGAATTGGTCGTACTTTGTCACAGTAATATCTTCAGTCACTGTGACCTGACAGGCTAAGCGTAGATTGCGTGCGGGGTCATGAGGGGGCAAAGACCGACGAGTGCGATCGCGCCAGTTTGGGGGTGCGGTGAATCCGTTGATTTCGACTGCACAAGTACCGCAACTCCCAATTCCAAGACAATTGATGAACTTTGCTTTTCCGTTGTAGAGGTCTATATTGTGGTTCAAAAGGACTTGGCGAAGATTTTCGCCTGCCCTACATTGAATGGTTTTTCCTTGCGCAGTGATGGTAGGCATAAAATCCTTGCTAGCGTTAAAGCGCTCTTAGGGGCCGAGTCGAGATACGTGCGAAATAGTGCAAGATGGACTGCTTCGCACGTATCTCGGCTTGACTTTTGGGGTTTTAGGGCAGGAAGGCTCCACAGCGATCGCAACGCTGAGTGGGTTGCGGTTGTTGATAAATAGATAAGACATTGGGAGATTAAGACGTTAGGGCCTCCGGACTCTGCAAATACGGTGCGGCGTCCGCTGGCGGCAGCCCATGCGTCATCAAGATGAACAACTATAGTGCGACACGCCACCAAGGTCAGAAAATGCCTTAGGCCTTAGACGATAGTATTTATCTTCTACTTCTGGTGATTGCTCATCATAGGGATAGCTAAGGACTGCTTGCAACTCTTTCACTAAGGTGTAGTCACCCTGCATGGCTTGTTGATAGGCAGGGACAATCAACCACTCTCGCCAGGTGTATTTTGGGTTAGTCTGTTTCATGTTTGTTGATATCTCAGCCAAGTTACCGTCGTTGATGACGAGGTCGCGCCAGCTTTTTAGCCAAGATTGCCATTGTTCATCGAGTTGTTGTGAAGTTTCAACATAGAAGCTCTTTTTCAACGCTGAGATATTGTCTGGTATGTGGGATAACTCGCGGAAGAAAATGGTGTAATCTACCTCTGATTGGGTCATTAGCTGTATTAAATTCTTAAATAGCTCTGGCTTGAATTCAGTCAAGCCAAGTTTGGCTGCCCACATTTTTTGGACTTGTTTTTGCATGGCTTCTGTAAAGCTACGGCCTACTTGGTCGAACTGCTCTAAAGCGTCAGCATCTTCTGCCAGTAACGGTCTCAAAGATTTCCAAAACATATAATAATTCGCTTCTGCTGCGATGGGCTGATTGATGAATGCAAAGTGTTTGCCGCCGCCAGTCCAAGGTTGAAACCAAGGGTTAAAATTTTCACAAAACCCAAAGGGTCCATAGTCGAGGGTAAAGCCACCAGCGGCGCAGTTGTCACTATTAAAATTACCCTGACAGTAACCAACCCGTAGCCAATTGGCGACCAGGGTCGTAAGACGCTGACGAAATAACTTAGCCAACTCAACCAATTGATCTGCAAAAACCAGGTTTTGATTAATGTCGCTTTTGTATTCTCGCTCAATTAAATGCGACACTATCATGCTCAACTCTTCTAATGCTCTTGGATGAGCATTGCTGCGAGCGCGACGGGCAAATAACTCTAGCTGACCAACGCGCAAAAAGGAGGGTGCAACGCGAGTCGAAATGGCCACAGGATTGTCCACCAAAATATCAGGGTCAATAGAGTGGGAGTCTTGAGAATACCAAGGTCGGGCAACGGTCTCAGATTTAGAAACATACAGGGTCAAAGCGCGTGATGTTGGCACACCTAACGCCTGCATATATTCCTGCGCTAGAAACTCACGCACGCTTGAACGGAGTACTGCGCGCCCGTCGGCACCACGGCAATAAGGCGTTGGGCCACCCCCTTTCAATTGCATTTCCCAGCGCTGGCCATTGATTATGCCTTCAAAGATAGATATCGCCCGACCATCGCCATAACCATTACCCGTACCGAATGGACAATTTTGGATATATTCAGTGCCGTAAATCGATAGTGCATAACCCGTCGCCCAACCAACCTGACGCATAGGCTCATGGGCAGCAGAGATATCACCAGAAAATACCTGGCGAAATTTTTCATCAAGTGCCAGCTCATCGCGCAACCCAAGTTCCTTAAAAAAAGTGCTGCTATGGGTTACATATTCTGGTTCTGCAAGCGGCGTGGGTGATACAGGTACGAAATGACCCGAAAAAACCTGGCGGGCACGGTGATCATCACCATCGACCGTGGCATCAGGATCGGCATTTAAGGTGTCCATTAGAGAATAATCCGCCAATTGCACAAACTCATCGAAGGTGGTTACGCAGGGCTCAGCAGATGGCTTAGGTGGATATGACATTGTTGCGATCGCCCGTATTGTCGGGAAAGATTTATGTTTAATTGAGGGTCTTGTAGAGGCTAACATAGTCAATGTGGAGATCTCCAGACTAATCGACTTGTTAGTTTGTCTTTAATTTTGTTTGCGTTTTACCCAAGCGGTAATCATGGCCAGGATAAACATTCCTAGTAAAGAGAGCCCCAATAGCAACTGTCCTTCTTCAAATACACCTGCCCCTAATGCCACAATGGGTGGTTTGGAGACTGCAATACTCAACAACAATGCGAGCATAAAGCTGCGCCACTTCATTCGTGTGAGCCCAGTGGCATAGCAAACATAATCGAAGAGGCCAGTCATTAAGAGGCCGCTAACGAGAAAGATATTGCGTTCCAAATAATTTTGTCCCAGGGCATCAACCTTGCCCATGAATCTTTGTCCTACTAGCTTTTGCACCAGATGGCGTCCGTAGCGTTTGGCGATGTAAAAGTTGGCTGTGCAAGCAAGCAAATCAGCGATCGCAATTATTAGCAACCCTTGGGTGAATCCAAACAGTCCCCCTGCCAAAAGCGTGTAGGCCGTACCAGGCAATACGGGAATCACGATGCTGCTCAACCGCAGCAGCAGCACAGTTACGGGTGCCCAGATGCCCAATTTGGCGACATCTGTACGTATTTGTTCAATGCCAATTTGGTTGACGAAGGCAAGCGCCAGGCCAATGAGTAAGACGAGTAAACTTAGCTCAGCAAATTTGACAATTCGATTGCCCATGCATATTTACCAAAAACTACAGATCGTTCCCGAGGGGACGTTATCAGTCATCAATCACTCTGCCAGGAGGGCAATAGAGTTCCTTGTACAAAATCTATCCAGCTTCTTGCGGCACATACAGCGATTTGCAATCTTATGAGGCACAGTAGCAGCCGTGAGCAAACCAATTCCGTAGATGCTCAGGATGCATTAAATTCATCGCTAGTGCGGCACTCACTGACCCATCCTGCTTGCGGCGGACGACATGACCTTCTGTCCGCCTCTGAGCAACCCGTTTTTGAACATAGCTTTTGCAGAGAGAGAACCGTTCGGCTGTTTTCCTGAAAGCGCTGTTACCTTTTTTAATCGCACTGATTCAATCGTACTGACTATCTTTTCTCGTAGGTCAAGGGAATATGGCCTCATTTCTATTCCTTGATTAGACTGCTTGACTGTACTTGACCGCAAACCGCTGTATCTTGGCTTTTTAAGCCAAACCTACTTACCCTAAAGTATCGCTTTAAGAATAATCACCTTAAAAATAATCGCACTGATCTGTGATGGGAGATGTCATCATGAGATGGCCGCTATCCAAGCCTAAACGCTGTCATGATGGTTGATTCCGCTGCCGCTTCCCTCGCTTCCTCTCCTTTGAGCGCCGAATTTTCCCATTCTCCCCATTCAGGCTCATTAGAAGATACCCTCAAGCATTACTTTGGCTACGATAGCTTTCGGCTGGGTCAGCGTGAGGTGATTGAGGCCGCCCTTGCGGGGCAGGATCTGCTGGTCATTATGCCCACGGGGGGCGGTAAGTCGATTTGCTTTCAGCTTCCAGCATTGCTCAAGCCTGGGGTGATGGTGGTGGTGTCGCCGCTGATTGCCTTGATGCAGGATCAGGTAACGGCGCTTCAGGTGAACCAGGTGGCGGCGACTTACCTCAACAGCAGCCTGAGCCCTTCCGAAACCCGCGATCGCGAAGGTCAGCTTTTGCGCGGTGAAGTTAAGCTGCTCTACGTTGCTCCAGAGCGCCTCTTTAACCCTGGCTTTTTGGGGTTACTGAGTCAGGTTAAAGCGCGGGTGGGACTTTCCGCCTTCACCATTGATGAAGCCCATTGTGTCTCAGAGTGGGGGCACGACTTTCGGCCAGAATATCGGCGGCTGGCCGAACTGCGCGATCGCTACCCGGATGTCCCCATGATGGCGCTGACGGCGACAGCAACGGATCGGGTGCGCCAGGATATGCTGCATCAGCTCCGGCTTCGTGACCCTTTTGTCCATTTGGCGAGCTTTAACCGCCCTAACCTTTACTATGAGGTTCGCCCCAAGCATCGCAACCTTTACGATGAGGTACTGCAGTATGTGCAAACCAATGAAGGATCTGGCATTATCTATTGCGCCAGCCGCCGCCAAGTAGACGAATTAACCGCCAAGCTTCAGCGCGATGGCGTGACGGCCTTGCCCTACCATGCTGGACTCAAAGACCGCGATCGCTTTAATAACCAAACCCGCTTTTTGCGAGATGACGTACAGGTGATGGTCGCCACCGTGGCCTTTGGGATGGGCATTAATAAGCCAGACGTGCGGTTTGTGATTCACCACGACCTGCCTCGCAATATTGAAAGCTACTACCAAGAGGCAGGTCGCGCCGGACGGGATGGAGAAGCCGCCGCCTGCATTCTGTACTTTGCGCCCAAAGACATTCGCACCATCGACTGGATGATTGAGCAGAAGGTGAACCCCGCCACGGGCGAGCCCTTAGAGCAGGAACAGCGCATTGCCCGCCAGCAGCTCCGCCAGGTGATTGACTACGCCGAGGGTACCGTCTGCCGCCGCACCATTCAGCTCAGCTATTTTGGGGAACCCTTCCCCGGCAACTGCGGCAACTGCGATAACTGCCGCAACCCCAAGCCCCTGGAAGACTGGACAATTGATGCCCAAAAGTTTTTGTCCTGTGTGGCGCGCTGCCAAGAGCGCTTTGGCATGAACCACATTATTGAGGTATTGCGCGGCTCCAAGGGGCAGCGAGTTCTACAAAAAGGCCACGATAAGCTCTCCACCTACGGCATTGGGAAGGACAAAACGGCGGATAGCTGGAAGCACCTCAGCCGGACGCTGCTTCAGCAGGGGCTAATGGATGAAACCACGGATGGTTATCCAGTCCTAAAGCTTAATGCCAGAAGCTGGGAGGTACTGCGCAAGCAGCAGTCGGTCTATGTGGCCGTAGCTGCCCAGTCTGCTGACCCCGATCAGCGACGGGAAACCCGCGCCTCTGCCAATGCCGATGCCCTATTCCAGAAGCTCCGTACCCTGCGCAAACAGCTTGCCGATGAACGGGCGATCGCACCCTACATGGTGTTTGCCGACTCCACGCTGAAGGCTATGGCGCAGCAGCAGCCCCAAACTCTGACCGAATTTGCCGCAATTTCAGGGGTGGGTAGCCGCAAGTTAATCCAGTACGGAGACAAATTTATTGCCGAGATCTGCGCCTTTCGAGATGAGCAGAATGCGTCCCACCGCCCTAAGCAGACTCTCTCTGAAACCCTAGCTGCCACCTTGGCGCTCTATCAACAGGGTTTAACTCTCTCTGAAATTGCCCAGCAGCGCGGCATCAAAGCCACAACCGTCATGACTCATTTAACAGAGCTGATTGAGCTAGGTGAGCCCATTTCCATTGATGGCTGGATCGATAGCGAAAAACAGCAAACCATCCGAAAGGCGATCGCTCAGGTGGGCGCACTGTCTCTCTCCCTTCTGCGGGAGACCCTAGGAGAAGCCTACAGCTATGACGAGATCAAGCTTGTCAGAGCCTTATGGCATCATGAACAAACAGAATCATAGTCCGTCTGAATTTGTACTTGTGATTTGCACTTGTGATTTGCACTTGTGATTTGTACTGGTGACTTTCACTTGTGATTTGCACTGACGGTTGAAACCGCGCCTATAAAAGCGAAGTCTGCGATTTAAATTAACGTGAGTTTGACGATGCACTTGAAGCCCCTCACCCCAAACCCCTCTCCTAAAGGCGAGGGGCTTAAGAAGCTTGATTTTTAATTGCCCCTCCTTCTCCCTAGGGAGAAGGAGGAAGGGAGGATGAGGGGCGGTTGTTTTCTGTCGAACTCACGTTAAATTATGGCGACTCTTAATTATGGCGACTCTGATCGCTCTGATAGCTCTAGCCACCGCTCCGTAGAGGCTTCAATGCCGTGTTCTAGCTCGGCGAGTTGTTGGGAGAGAGACTGTAGGTCTAACCCGTTGGACGGACTGTAGAGCAATGCTTCTAGCTTTGCCTTTTCAGTTTCCATCTCAGGAATTTGTGTTTCGAGGGCTTCTAACTCTCGCTTTTCTTTATAGGAGAGCTTTTGGAGCTTAGGGGCGATCGCCTGAGCTTTAGAAAGTCCTACAGAGTCCTGCGGGGTGGCTAGGGCTGATGGGCTGACCGACTTGGCTGGGGCGGCGCTGGGCCGAGATTGCTCTGCTTCTTCTTCGGCCTTTTTGTAGTCTAGGTAGACAGAATAGTTGCCTGGATACTGGCGCAGGGTGCGGTCTGACTGGAAGGCAAAAATAGTGTCTACAGTGCGGTCGAGAAAATAGCGATCGTGGGAGACAACAATCACGCAGCCATTAAAGTCTTCGAGGTAGTCTTCCAGCACCGCTAAGGTTTGGACATCAAGATCGTTGGTCGGCTCGTCTAAGATCAAGACGTTGGGCGCGCTCATCAAAACCTTGAGCAAAAACAGCCGTCGCTTTTCGCCCCCCGACAGCTTTTCAATGGGAGCATACTGCTGATTGGGGCTAAACAAGAAGCGCTCTAGCATTTGAGAGGCGGTAATGATTTCGCCGTCTGCCGTTGTGATGAGTTCCGCCACGTCCTTGAGGTACTCAATGACCCGTTGTTTGGGGTTGAGGCTCAGGTCGTCAGAATGCTGGTCAAAATAGCCAAAATGGATGGTGCTGCCAATCTCGACGGTGCCGGTATCGGGAATGACCTGACCCGTGATGATGTTCATGAGTGTGGACTTCCCTGCACCGTTGGGGCCAATGATCCCGACTCGATCTTCGGGGCTAAATTCGTAGGTGAAGTCCTGAATCAGCGATCGCCCATCATAGCCTTTGCCAATGCCAACCAGCTCAATGACCTTCTTGCCAATTCGCCGCCCAGCCGTCGAAATTTCGACCTTCCCCTGGGTCTGCTTAAATTCCTTACCCTGCATATCGTGGATGCGGTCAATGCGAGCTTTTTGCTTTGTGCTGCGCGCCTTGGGGCCGCGTTTGAGCCACTCTAGCTCGCGACGTAAGACCCCAGCGTGCTTTTTCTGGGTGCTGAGTGCAGACTCTTCGGCTAGCGCTTTTTTTTCGAGGTAATACGAATAATTGCCGTCGTAGGTATAGAGATCCCCCCGGTCAATCTCGACGATCGCATTCGTCACCTGGTCTAGAAAATAGCGATCGTGGGTAATCAGCAGCAGCGCCCCCCGAAATCGCTTGAGGTAGGTTTGCAGCCACTCTACGGAAATTGCATCCAAATGGTTTGTCGGCTCATCCATCAGCAACACATCTGGGTCTGACAAGAGCGCCGTAGCCAGCGCAATCCGCTTGCGATAGCCCCCGGACAAACTACCAACCGTAGCGTCAAAGTCTTCAATCCCCAGCTTAGACAGCACAATCTTACTGTTGGTTTCTAGCTCCCAGGCCCCCGTAGCGTCCATGCGGTGAGTAACTTCAGAGAGCTTCGCCATGATCTGATCCGGATCGCCCTTGCCGTGGGCAAGCTGGTCTGAGAGCAGCTCAAAGTCTTTCACGAGCTGCGCCTGTTCACCACAGTCGGCAAACACCTGCTCCAAAACCGTATAAGACTCATCGAGGTCAGGCTGCTGGGGAAGATAGACAATCTTGGCACCGGAATTAATCCAGAGATCGCCGCTGTCAATCGGCTCCAGCCGCGCCATCATTTTGAGCAGCGTGGACTTGCCCGACCCATTGGTGCCAATCACTCCCACCTTATCCGTCGGCCCCAGGCTAAAGCTGGCGTCTTTCAAAATTTCCTTGATGCCAAAGTCCTTATGGAGCGATCGCAGTGTAATCACGCTCATTTGATCTCTCCCCGCTCGTGTTTTCTGGGCCAAGACCCCAAGACCGCTTCAAACCACGCCTCAGTGCGATCGCCCAGCGCCTCTAAAGAATACTCTGACTCCGCCTGCTGACGACAGGCACGGCGATCAATCAGCCCCAGCCGCTGAATGGCAGAAACCAGTCCGTCTACGCTATCCGGCGTGACCAGCCAGCCCGTCTTACCATCTCGCACAATTTCAGTCGGCCCGCCCCGCCCATAGGAAATGACGGGCACCCCACAGGCCAGCGCCTCAATTAAGACATTCCCAAAGGCCTCCACCCAGCGCGAGGTGACCAGTAAAGCGCGACACTTCCGCACCACGGCCTGCATTGCCTGGGTGTCTAAGAACCCCAGATACTCAAAAGCGCCTGATCCAGCCGCGCCCGGTTCAATCGCGCCCGAAAAATCGCGCTGGATCTGCTCAAAATAATCCTGATCCTGGATCTTCCCCATCACCTTCAGGGGCAGCCCCGCAATCTGAGCCGCAGCCACCGCATCCTCTAGCCCTTTCTCTGGCGAAATTCTGCCCAGCCAGGCTAACGCCATATCTGGGCGATCGCAGTAGTGATATAGAGATAAATCTAAGCCGCTCCCCAGAGGCACACACTGCTCTGCAAAGGGAAAAGTTGCCGCTTGTGTCTTGGTATAGACCCCAATCGCGTGGGGATACTGGGCTGCAACCTGACCCACCGCAATATCCATTGCCTCATTGAGCGAACCCATGCTGACCAAATGGGCCACGGGCGTCTCAAAAAACGGCGTGAGGTAGAACGGAAGCCAGTCGTAGGCAAAGTTTACGATGAGATCAAACTGTCCCTGGACTGTCCTGGCATAGTCCCACAGATTTGCCAAGACCGAATGTGGCGGCATTGTAACGGGAACCTCCCGCGAAAGAGACTGAGCCGGTATCTGCACCGTACCCTCAATCTCAGTAATGTTTGGTTCAGAAATATTGAGTTCAGAAATATTTAGCTCAGAAAGCTTTGACCCAGACGGCGCGGCAATTTCTAAATGATGACCTCTCTTCACCATTAGTTTGGCCGTATTGAGGAGCGTTAGCTCAACTCCACCGCCCACCCCAGACCCCAGAGGCCCTACGGAAGTGGAAACAAACAGCAGCTTGAGCGATCGCCTTAAACCTATGTTGCCCAAAACCTAAAAACACCCAAGCTATTCTTCCGCAGTCTAGCAGAGTTGCTGGATGAGGCTCTATTAAAACGCATTAATTGCTTGAAGGGAACAGCTTAAATTTTGACTCAGGAGCTGTGGAAAACGTGGCTACCACGCTTAAGCGGCCGATTGAGATGGAGGGAGTGGCTTCTTGGTGCGCAGCACCTTCAAAACAGACTCAACCTCCTGGGGCTTAAACCCAGTGAGTTCGCTGACCCAAAAACGGAGCTGTTCAGTTTGATTAATATCGTTGCAAATTTCAGGCATGTTGCATTTCCTTAAGCTCGATGGATAAAACTATACGAATTCAATTCTAAAATTACGGTATCTCAGCCTACATCTTCCGAATTGCTGTTTAGAATCTGTCTTCTGGTAGAGAAGCCTTGGTCTGGCCGTAGTGTTTAGTCTGTAGCGTTTAGACTGTGGTATTGAGACTGTCGTGCTTAGGTCGTAACGTTAAGATTGAAAACCTTTTGTAGGGATAGGCGATCAATAGGCGCGCTTTACATTCCACCTTGTTTCTGCGGCTCTTGTGGGTTTTTCTCAAAGCCGATCCAAACTGTTGAATGTGTTGATGCGTATGCGTATCGCACTCTAGCTTGGCCTGCTTGCCGCGCAGCTTCGTCATTGTCACGTTAAACTTAGAAGTAGATAAAAGCTGTTTCCCTTAGATTTAAGCTAGACTTTTCTACCAAGTGGTCAGACAAGTGGCTAGATTAGATTTAATAAAACGGCAGTCATTGAGAATTCAAAAATATGAGTGATCTTCAAGAACAGATTGCGCTACAGCGACAAAGCGCTCGTGAGTGCGACATTAATGGCGGAGACTGTGCAACTGAGTGGGACGCACTTGAGGAGCTTCAGTCAGAACTGGCTCATCAGCGAGCCAATGCGAAAGACACCCCTAAAAACTCCCTTCTACAGTATTGTGACGACAATCCTGATGCGGCTGAATGCCGTCTTTACGAAGACTAAAGTACGAAGACTAAAGGAAGAAGACGAGACAAAGGCTAGTTTGCTGTCAAAATCTTGACGAAGCCAGAATCTTGACGAAGATACTGTAGACCAGCTCTTAAAGACCACTTATCAAGAGCTTCTGTAGCGTCGTAGAGGGCTAGCTCAGGCTTTGATTTTGTTGTTAGCGATAGGTCTTTGCCGTCATAGCTGTGAAGGTTCTTGCATGGGCAAGGTCTTTCACAGCTTTTTTGTCAGAACTTTGACCTGTGAATCTTGGTTATGCTCAATCATGGGTCATGCTTATCCGTGAGTTGAAGGGCAGTGGGTTGAAGGGCAGTGGGTTGAAGGGCAGTATGTGGGATGCGATCGCTCAGCAGATTGAGCCTCAGATAGAAGCTATCACGGGGCAACCTTTCCGGATCAAGCACTGGAAGCCAGTTTCTGGGGGCTGCATCAATGAGGCCTTTTGTATTGGTGACGGCATGGGCGATGGCATGGGCGATGGCACAGGCGATCGCCAGCGCTACCTAGTCAAGCTCAACCAGGCGGGGAAAGCCGCCATGTTTGAAGCAGAAGCCTTGGGCCTTCAGGAAATGGCGGCGGCGGACTGTATTCGGGTGCCTCGTCCACTCTGCTGGGGAACTGTCTCAACCCGCAGCTATTTGGTGCTGGAATGGATTAATTTTGGGCAGGGAACTGCACGTCAAAGTGGGCGATCGCCCAACTGGTCTGCGATGGGCCAGCAGCTAGCAGCACTGCATCGATCCAGCGCCCAGAGTTTTGGCTGGCATCGCGATAACACCATTGGAGAAACGCCCCAGCCGAACCCTTGGACTCAAGGCTGGGCTAACTTTTTTGCAGAATGGCGAATTGGCTTTCAGCTTAAGCTCGCGGCTCGGAACGGGGGACGTTTTGCTGATGCTGACGCTCTATTGAGCGCGATTCCGGAACTGCTGGCTGGTCATGACCCCCAGCCGTCTCTAGTCCATGGTGATTTGTGGTCGGGCAATGCTGCCTTTGATGCGTCCGGTGTGCCCGTTCTGTTTGACCCCGCTACGTACTACGGCGATCGCGAGGTTGACCTGGCAATGACAAGCCTGTTTGGTGGATTTCCGGAGGCCTTTTATCAGGGCTACCTAGAGGCTTGGCCGCTGCCGTCGGGCTATCAGCAGCGTAAGGGTCTGTACAACCTCTATCACGTCCTCAACCACTTCAATTTGTTTGGCGGCAGCTATTTCTCCCAGGCCCAGCAGATGATCAGACAGCTACTTGTCAGAGTTTAAGGTTGCTTTTGCTGGGGTTGCTTTTGCTGGGGTTACTTTTTCTGGGGTTACTTTTGCAAGGCAGGCTGAAGAACGGCCTGATTCAGCTTGCCGCTGCGAAACCCCTCTAGATCTAGGGTGACATAGACAAAGCCAAAGGACTGAAACTGCTGCACAAGCGTTGCAAGGTGGGTCTGGGCAATAAACTCAGGAATTTGCTCGGCGGGTAGCTCAATGCGCGCCACGCCTCCTTCAGAGCGCACTCTAAGGGTTTTCCAGCCAAGGCTGCGCAGATGGCGCTCGGCGCGACCTACGCGCTGAAGCTTTTCAGTGGTAATGGTTTCACCGTAGGGGAACCGAGAGCTAAGACAGGGTTGAGCGGGCTTATCCCAGGGCAGGCCGAGGTGTTTCGCAATTTCACGGACTTCTAGCTTGGTGATGCCGACTTCGGCTAGGGGCGATCGGGTACCCCGTTCTTTGGCAGCCTGGATGCCGGGGCGATAGTCTGTGAGGTCGTCTGCGTTGACGCCATCCACGATGTAGGTGTAGCCCCAGTCTAGGGCGAGGGGCTTGAGGGTGTCGTATAGCTCACTTTTGCAAAAGTAGCAGCGATTTACGGGGTTGCTGGTGTAGCTGGGGTTTTCCATCTCGTGGGTGTCAACGAGCCGATGGGTAATACCCATATCAATGGCCTGGATTTTGGCGTCTTCTAAGTCTTCTGGCAGCAGGGAGGGGGAAACCGCCGTAACGGCTAGGGCGCGATCGCCCAGGATGAGATGAGCTACTTTTGCAACCAGGGTGCTGTCAATGCCGCCAGAGTAGGCAATGAGTGAGCGATCCATATCGCGAAAGACGGCTTCAAGCTGATGGAGTTTGGCGCTGGCGCTGGGGCTAATCAAAGCGAAAACTGTCGATAGGGAGTACGCTGTCATTATATCGGTTGTCTCTGGGCGCTTGTTTTCGAGCGAATGTCTCTGGGCTGCGGTCTTTTGGGGTGATAGCCTTTTGGGCTTTTGCTTAGTGTTTTTGATCTTTTTCGTTTTTGATCTTCCTCGTTTTTGACCTTCCTCGTTTTTGACCTTTCTATTGAATTGCGCTAGCTGAACTGCGATAACCTGCGCCATGATTGGCCTCCAGTATTCTATTCACAGGCCCAGTCCGTATATTGATCGCCATCGGGATGATCTGCTGCCCGACTGGCAGGGTTCTGTGTCTTCTCTGATGGTTATTTTGCAGACCTGTCCTGTGCCCCTAGACGAAATTACGCCAGCCACAGAGCTCCAAAAACGTCGATTACGACGGCGATCACTGACGTTTTTGAAGGCAATCGCTGGCTGCTTACAGAAAGCAGGCTATGGCGCTGAAGGGTTTGATCCGCGCACTGGGAAACCCTTTTACTCTCGTTCTGGGTCTCTCACCTTAGATGATGTTGCGGTGGTGCAGGCGGTTCTGGGCTATCCCCTGGTCAATCAGGGGGGATGCCACCTGATTCAGCATCCGGTATGGGGGTGTGAAGTATTTCCATCGGTGTTGGTGTCGGATGCACCCCCTGAGGTCTTGAGTGCGATCGTGCAGGCTCATTTTTTGCAGAATTCTTGACCCGACATACTCTAGGGAGCGCATAGCATCGTAAGTCGAGTGGGATTGAGTCGTATTAAAAAAAACAGCATTCCTCTAGCTAAGAGCAATGCTGCAAAAACCTATTGCACCCTGATGAAACCAATCTGCAAGAAAGAGCCCTTGCAAGAACGATTCACCTCAGGCGCTTATGTATCAATATTACCTCAAAGATAATCTCAGAGACAATCTCACAGACAATCTAATGACTTACCTTTGACTTATCTTAGTGACTCACCCAATCTCCAACCCTCAGCAAAAAAGGCGACTTCTCAGAAACAGTTGTTTCTGCAAGTCGAGTATTGACCGCAAGCTTATAGAAATGATTAAACTGCGATCGCGGTGCCCAGTTAGGGAGATTCGCTTCACGGTTTTCTGAAAACCGTCGCTGGAACTTTAGGTAAGCCTCCCCCGTCCAGCTATTCCGTGTGGGCACCACACAGCGTTGACAAGGGTTTGTTGCAACAAAACGAGTTGACCCCACCTGAAAAATGGAAAGTTGCGTCCCGTCTCCATACAGCCGATCTTCCCAAAAGGGCGGTACACCACTAATCTCAAGGTTTGTCCGAAAACGGCGGCGAATATCTGTCAGGGTTAGGTCTGGAAACCAAGTGGCCACTCGCTCCAGGGTGGCTGTACTCACGAGGGTTGGCCCGTTTGCCTTGAGGTCGTCGGGAAAGCCCGTCACGCTATTTTCCCGAAGGGTGATGGGCTTTCCAAAAAAGTTGCTCAGCCAAGCATTCAGGCTTTTATGGCCTTCATCATTCTGTATGTTTGGGTTCTGTGACTCTGATGCGGATGGTGCCCTACATTGCCCGCTCAGCACAAAGGTTTCCTGCGCTGCTTCTCCTGCCTTCCAGAGGGTGACGCGGAGTGTTGGGGCACTCTCCCCTGAAGCGCTATCCCAGCTGTACGAAGCACGAAGCTGGTGAATGAGCGGTGTGGATTTCCCGTTCACAAATCGTCCCTGTTCATCGGTGAGGGCATATTGGCGATCGCCCAAAAGCGCCCCGCTGGGCAAAACATGGACAGCATCAACCACGACCCCATCCAGGGATTTAATGGGAAAGATTTCGATGCGGGTAAGGCTTGGCGTGGACACCATAACAAGAACCCCTCAAACAGCAAGATTTTGGTAGCAAAAGCAGAGGCATTGACTTTGCAAAAAATAGCCGCCACGACTTTATTAAAAACCTTTGACTCCAGTCAGCCTATAAAATTTCACCAAGGAATAATCTCCAAACTTCAGAAACGATTTTTAATCTAACAAAAGAATAAGGATGACAAAAATTTGTATTTGTATATACTTGTAAATAAGGATAAGCTTTGTTAGATTATCTGCACGTTGTTATTCATTGCTTTAAGAGTTTTAGCTGATTGTCCATGGGGAGATTAGACCTGTACAGGTTCTATTTAAGCGCCTCTGTTGTGTGGTGTTCATTCATGTTCTAAAGTTTGGCTAGAATCCTATGCAAGTTGTATTAAGCGAAATTGACTATCGGCAAGAAGAGTTTTCAAAGCTTCCTTTCTTCAAGCATTTAGAGAACAGTACCCGATTACAGGATGCTGAAATTTTTGCGCCAGGGCTCTCTTTTTTTGTACTGACGTTTCAAGATATCTTGCGACTGAATGAAGCCAAGATCTCTACTCCTGCGCTGCGACCCATTGTGCATCAACACCGACAAGAAGATCTTGGGCATGATGTGTGGTTTCTGCACGATCTGCATCAGCTTGGCGTTACCTGTGATGCTGAGCTGTTGTTTGGGAAAGAGTACCAGGTCACACGGGACACCTCTTTTGCGATTATTTCCGAAATTTTCCAGGCTTCTGATGATCGGGTGCGGTTGGCGATTCCCTTGGCGCTGGAGGCGATGGGACATCCTTTCTTTAGTCGAGTTCATCAATTCTTTAAGCGGTCTAATTTTAGAGGTCAGCTTAAGTACTTTTCTAAAGAGCATTTCCAGCTTGAGCAAAGTCACGAAATGTTTGAAGATGAAATGGATGTTGAGTTACGGTCTATTGAGCTGCCAGATCATATCCGTGCCGAGGCGCTGGGGGTTGTTGATCGGACTTTTGACGCAGTGACTCACATGCTGAATACGCTGCACCATCGTATTGAACAGAATAGCCAAGGGCAAAGCCCATTAGAGTATGGTCGTGAGTACAGTCGCGCTATGCCAAAGGGTCGAAATAGTCGAGAGCTGCAGCGCCTGTGACTCAACCAGGACAACAAGTTGCTGGGCAGTCACGTCTAAGGATTAACGCGATCGCCCAGCAGAGTTCACTCTCCCGATCATCTATGCCTGATCCACAGGTGGCGCTGGTTCATTCAAGCCAGGCTGTAGCAGTTCAGGTTAGCCAAGATTTTGGTCATCTTGTCCAGGGATGCTCCCAGACTGTTCTTCAGCCTAAAGACGGAATGGAGCTTGCTGCGCTTTTACAGACGGCCAACCGAGACGGGATTCCTATTACGGTACGGGGTCGAGGGCGTAGCCAGAGCGGTCAGGCGGTGAGCGTGAAGGGGGTAATTCTTGAAACGAGTGGCCTTAAATCGATACAGGTGAATTTGGCTCGTACTCCGAGCACTGGCCTCCAGGCTTCCAGAACGGTAACCTGTGGGTCAGGGGCAACTTGGCGAGAGGTTTTGGCAATCTGTCAGCCGACAGGCTACCTGCCCTACGTGATGCCGCTAAACCTAGACTTGACGGTGGGCGGAACCCTCTCCGCAGGGGGCTTTAGCGCCAATAGTCATCGGTACGGGACTGCGATCGCCCATGTGCAGCACCTCGAAGTGGTCACGGGTGCGGGCGAGCGGATGACCTGTAGCGCTGAGTCTCGGCCAGAGGTCTTTCATGCTGTCCTGGGTGGACTAGGTCGCTGCGGCATTATTGCTTCAGCCACTCTAGCGCTGCGGCCTTTTAAGGCTCATGTCAGAACTTACTATTTGCGCTATGAAGAAATGGAGCCTTGGCTGGTTGACCAGCAGCGCCTAGCGAAAATTTCAAGCCATGATAGTGCGAAGGTTGCCTATTCTAAGGTTGACTATTTAGAAGGGTTTTGCGCGTCCAGCATCCAGGGACTGCGGAAAACAGACCAAGGCAGACGACCTTTTGTTCACTGGCAGTATGGGCTGCAAGTAGGGGTTGAGTTTGACCCCTCTCGTCCCCCGCAGGATGCAGAAATATTAGAGGGGCTTCACTATCGGCAGCTCTTGCTGACGGAAGAAGATGAAACCGTAGCCTATGCCGCTCGATATGATGCTCGGTTTCGAGCCATGCGGCAGAGTGGGGCATGGGAGCTGGCCCATCCCTGGTTTGAGGCTTTACTCCCTGTAGCTAAGGCGCAAGAGTTTATCACTCAAGCCTTAGAACTTCTGCCTTTCTATTTTGGGGATGGTCATCGCGTCCTGATGCTGGCAGAGACTGAAACCCCTGAGCTTTTTATGCGGCCCCAAAGCCCTGCGGTCATTTTTGCAGTGTTGCCTACCGGAATTCCGGCAGATCAAGTCCCTGAGGCGCTAAAAGTGCTTGCGGAGCTTGATAAACGCTTGGTGCAGGTAGGTGGGAAGCGCTACCTTTCCGGATGGCTAGGTACGATGACTCCACAATCTTGGCAAACGCATTTTGGCGCGCAGTATCCCCATTGGCTTGAACTTAAGAAAAATCTTGACCCAAACCAAGTGCTGCGATCCGCTTTATTTCCCTAGGCAGGAGCAGTCAATGGCGGTTAGAGGGCGATGTGTTTTTGATGCCCTCTGGCTTTAACCCCACGCTGCTCTAGAAGTATGCGCATGAGCCTCCTCTCCATTGTGCGAACGATCTCAATGAATCTGTTTCGACACAATGGTTTTGCTTCCATCACGAAAGGACTTAGATAGCTTGCCCATGATGTGCATCGTCTATTTGTCTTTTTCCAATAAATCAGCCTTGCATCTGCTAGATGGATATCCAGCCGAACCAGGAAAGTACAACGGCTAATCCTATGAGTAGGAAGAATCCGCCAAGACCATAGGTGATTCCAGCTCCAATCAAGCGTAATTGTTTTGGAGGAAGTCCGCGATAACGCCCAGGTATTGAAAATGGTCGAGCCGAAGCAGAAAAATCGTGGCCTAGTTCCTGAAGTTGGGCAAGATAATCTTCACCGTAGCGAGGTGTGCGCTCAAAAGGAAGTTCTCCTTGACTGCTCTGTTGTAAAATTCGTCGTCGCTGATAGGGAACGAGACTATCGCCAAAATTCTGTTCATATTCATCGGACTTGACAAGGTCGTGGATGAATTGCTTGTAGCCTTTAGTTGCAATGACCACTGACCAGGCTAAGGCTTCGCGATCGCTATATAAATCTCGGCCTAAAATACGCTGTACACAGATCTGTGCAAAGCGGTAGTTATTGTTGGCTTCATAATTCAGGCGACGAAACGAATCGGAGGTGGCGAGACCCTCAATGAAATCGCGCACTGTAATTTGACCCGATTTGAGCTGCGACTCTAGGGCTTGCTGACGGTGTGCTTCGAGCATTTGTTGCTCATGAAAGATTTGTTGATAGGCAGATTGAATCAAGCTGCCTATCTCAGCATTGGAGTTGACGTAGTCGGTTGTAAACTGCCGTGGATACTCATCACCTGGAACTTCTAGCGTTGCTACACGATGATTTCTAGAAGAAGGTGTATAGCCGAGTAAAGGAATAACCATAAATGAATTACATGCTCAATTGATATTTTGTGAATTGAGTAAGAAGCCTGGGTGCTAGGCATATATACTCAAGGGCTACGATAGGGGATTGAGCTGCGACCTAAACAGATAGGTATTATTTCTTAACTTAAGAATCTTAAAATATATGAACATTTCGCAGGTTGGCCAGCAAGTCAGATTAATCACTCAACACCTGTTCAGCAGTCATCGTCGGGTGGTCAATGGCATTGGTCGCCAGGATAAAGCGACCAGCCTTACGGTTGGCTCGCGCAATGGCGCTGTCATCGGCCATTACCTGGGCTGTGAGGCGATCGCAGATCCAAGCTTTGTCTCTCGAACGGTTTGAGTCTCTGGACGAGGCGTTGTTAAATTTTACGAAACCTGATGATTTGAGCGATTGGATGCGGACTCTGGGTGCGTAGCGATCGCATTAATGCTGCCCTAGCAATTCGCCGAGTGCACGATTAGGCAATGTTGGCTTTTGGGCTGGGGCGATCGCCATTCTCTGCATGACGATCTGTAGTCCACAAGCTACAATTAAAATATGGAAAGCCCAGAGTATGAAGTTCGCACCTACGAAACGATTGATGGCAAAGTCCCATTTAATGAATGGTTGAAGTCTTTCCGCGATCGCAAAGGTCGTGCCGTTATTCGGACTCGCATTAGTAGATTGCAATTAGGACTTTTCGGAGATGCGAAGTCTGTTGGGGAAGGGGTTAATGAACTGAGGATTTCTTTTGGCCCTGGCTATCGAATTTACTATGCCTAGAGGGTAAATCTGTGATTCTCTTGCTGTGTGGTGGCGATAAGAGTACGCAGGATAAGGATATCAAGCTGGCGAAAGAATACTGGGCTGATTATAGGAGGCGGGATGATGCCTAAAAGTCGAAGTTACCAAGATGATTTACTCCAAGCCTTGAGAGATCCTGAAGAGGCTGCTGCTTATCTCAGTGCGGCGCTTGAGGATGGCAATGAACAGGTCTTTTTGCTGGCAGTGCGAAATGTTGTCGATGCCACGACAGGTATGACTGAGTTGGCGAACATAACGCACCTCAACCGAGAAAGTCTTTATAAGACGCTTTCTGAAAAAGGGAACCCTCAGCTATCCAGTATTCGAGCCATTCTGGAGGGGTTGGGATATCGGTTGACGGTCGAGGTTTTGCCATCTAGGAATGATTCTGGCGCTTCAACGCTCGCTTTGTCGCAACACTAAAGGCGATCGCCCAGCACATGATCAAGTAATGGTTTGGGCGGTGGCACAGGTTGTTTTTGGGCGATCGCAGATCCAAGCTTTGTCTCTCAATCAGCTTAAGTCTCTTGGTGAGGCGTTGTTTGACTTTACGAAACCATCTGATTTAGATGATTGGATGTGATCACGCTAGTGTTTCCCTTGGCAGATCGCCCAGCGCACGCTCAAGGAGTGGAGTGGGTGATGGCGCTATGTTGGCTATGGCTACACTTAAGCGTCTACAACGCTTACAAGTAGAGAGGCTACTTCTTTTGATCTGGGCTTTGGCCTCACCACAATCTCAACATCCTGGTCGAGGCGGGTTAGATACTCCATCAAGGTTGAGGTTGAGAATTCAGAGAGTCGTCCTCGAACCAGCTTCGAGACTTTTGCCTGATCGATGCCAAGAATCTTGCCAGCTTTGGCCTGAGTTAGTTTTCGTTCTTTGATAATTTCAGAAATTCGTTGCACAAGCTGAGATTTAGCAAGACGTTCTTCAGGGTTGGGAAGCCCAAGATCGGCAAAGACGTTACCGCTCCCTGTTTCAACGGTTTCGCCTGCATAGGTTTTTTCTTCTGTGGCTTTCATGGTTGCCCCCGTTCATAATTTGCTTGATAGTGTTCTTCTGCGGCTTTCAGGCGTTTTTTGACCAGATCTATTTCTTCTTTGGGTGTGGAGATGCCTTTCTTCGATTTTTTCTGAAATGCATGGAGCGCATACACAACCCCCTTAAATTTCACGGTGTAAACGGCTCTATAGGTGTCTCCATCAAAGTCATCGATGATTTCTAGCACTCCCGCTCCTCCAAACCCTTGAAGAGGTTTAGCGGCTTCATGTTTTTCGCCCTGCTGTGCAACATCGAGAGCCACACCCACTGAATCTTTCACCTCTTCAGGAAAGGCTCTAAGATCTTTGAGGCACGATCCAATCCATTCAATGGGTTTTCGTTCTCTTTTCATGATATGACAATACTGTCATACGACTTGCGAATCATCAAGCCTAGTTGGGAAGTCGCATCTATGGACGATTCAATCTGTAGGGCGATCGCCCGTCAAAATCCACAATGCTTCAGAAGCAGGTGTATAAGCCTTCAGGTCAAGTTTTCTTGGCTGTCGCTCGGTTGGACAGAATACAATTGAGGGTGGCGATCGCTGAGTTGAAATCTAAGCTGAATCCGTACTTTTAGTCGAGTATTTGCTTATGTCTACAATGCCTGTTAATGAAGCACAACAGGCTTTGCCAGAGTTGATTGATTCAGTCAGTCAATCTCATCAGCCAATTGTGATTGCAGGCAAAAACGGTAATGCTGTTTTGTTGTCAGAATCCGATTGGTCAGCGATTCAAGAAACGCCATACCTGCTCTCGGTTCCTGGAATGAGAGAATCGATTAAGGAAGGCTTGGCGACTCCGATTGATGAATGCGATCGCAGCCGAGTTGGTGGTTGGTGCATCTCTGGTTGAAAAGGACTGGTATGCTATCCGCATTATTGCGGCGATCGCCCAGGCTAAAAACCTTTAAGATAAAATACCTTAGTAAAGGTACAATCTGGCCAGTCCTCCGGCAAAATCAGAGGCTTATAGATTGATAGTTAGTGTATTTGCCAATAACAAATATTGAGTTGGATGCTTTAAATGTTTGGAAAGTATTTTTTTGCTAATTTTTTAATTAGAGACAATAATAAATTAGAGACTATTGATGACATCCTGGATTGTATGCAGAATTTCCTAGGATCAGGAACTGAATTTAGTTCACCAAATCATAAATATGCTTTTCTGAAAATCAATAATTGCTCATATCAAGGTAAAGTATATTTCTGGGGATACTTATCAAAAATATTGCCTGAAAATATTGTAGAAATTGCTGAAAGTGGCGAAATTGTAAGTGACACACAAGAAAATTTAATAGTTTCAAAATCGCATTTTTTGATTGATATTTCAAAGAAAATCATTGTTTATCATCCAACCAAGGGAATAGAAGATAAGCTTTTTTTAAGTGCTTTTCAGAGAATATTTGAGAAGTATAATGAACCGATTAATAGATCAATTTCGATTACTAAAATCGACAAAACTTACGAAATACTAAGAGGATATTTGGAAACTGGTCTAGAGCACTAGATATGGAAGAAAGGTTCT
>JAKRSB010000035.1:1500-25333 GCA_022402525.1 Thermosynechococcaceae cyanobacterium MS004 | reverse complement strand
TCTACTAAAACCTAATCCCTGTCTACAGTCTGCCGATTTGTGTGCAATGGATAGCCCAAAGGCGAGGGGCTTAAGAAGTTTGATTTTAATTGCCTATCCTTCTCTCCATAGGGAGAAGAAGGATGGGAGTATGAAGGGTGATTGTTTTTTATCGAACTCACGTTCTTTCAAGCATTTAGCACAAAGCCTTATTGATCATTCGTCATAGCCTCGACTCTGAAGTCTTTACTAAAAGTCTTTACTAAAAGTCTTTATTAAAAACCAGTTTCAGATCTTGTCTACAAAGCAAATCAATCCATTAGATAAGGCTTAGTGCTGCGATCAATTCATAAAGCTTAATGATGAAAATTACCAACTACATTCACTTTAATAACCTGCGGGGCGATATCTTTGGCGGCGTTACAGCGGCCATTGTCTCGTTACCGCTCGCCCTTGCCTTCGGAGTTGCTTCTGGCGTCGGCCCTCTGGGCGGGCTGTATGGTGCGGTCTGTGTGGGTTTCTTCGCCGCCCTATTTGGAGGCACCCCAACCCTCATCTCTGAGCCAACTGGCCCTATGACCGTTGTGATGACAACTATCGTTGCTGGACTGATTGCCAAAGATCCAGAAAATGGTCTAGCGATGGCCTTTACCGTCGTGATGCTGGCGGGTGTCTTTCAAATTGTTTTCGGTATTTTTAAGTTAGGGAAGTACATTACCCTGATGCCCTACAGCGTCATTTCAGGCTTTATGTCTGGAATCGGGGTCATTCTCGTCATTCTCCAAATTGCGCCCTTTTTAGGGCAGGCGGCACCGAAAGGGGGCGTTATTGGGACCGTTACCGCAATCCCTCAGCTACTGGCGAATGTGAATTTGCCGGAAGCAATACTGGGTGCAATGACCTTAGCCATTATTTTCTTTATGCCTCGGAAGCTCAAGCAAGCCGTACCGCCGCAGTTGATTGCGCTGATTGTGGGAACGGTGGTTTCGCTCACGATCTTTCAGGGGGCAGACATCCGGCGCATTGGAGAAATTCCCGTCGGGCTTCCGCCTTTGCAGTTTCCGAATTTTCAGCCTGACCAAATTACGCTGATGCTGGTGGATGGTGTCATGCTGGGTCTGCTGGGCTGTATTGATACCCTGCTGACGGCTGTGGTTGCAGATAGCCTCACTCGGACAGAGCACAAATCTGATAAAGAATTGATTGGTCAAGGGATTGGCAATATTCTCTCAGGGTTTTGTGGTGGGCTACCCGGTGCTGGTGCCACGATGGGTACGGTGGTAAATATTCAGGCGGGTGCTACTTCTGCGGTGTCTGGCTTGACACGGGCGCTGGTGCTGCTGGTGGTGGTGCTGGGGGCGGCTCGGCTGACGCAGCCGATTCCAATGGCGGTATTGGCCGGAATTGCGCTGAAGGTGGGCCTTGATATTTTGGACTGGAGCTTTTTAAAGCGATCGCATAAGGTCTCTGTCAAGGGTTCGCTGATTATGTATGGGGTCTTGCTGCTGACCGTTTTTGTGGACTTAATTGTGGCAGTGGGGGTTGGGGTTTTTATTGCCAACATTTTGACCATTCAGCAGTTGAGCGAGGTGCGCGCCACAGACGTCAAGCTGATCGCGGACACGGATGACGATGTGCGTCTAAGTGCTGAGCAAAAGCAGCTCTTAGATCAGGGCCAGGGACGTATTCTCCTGTTTTGCCTGAGTGGGCCGATGATTTTTGGTCTGTCTAAAGCGATCGCCCGGGAGCATAATGCGATGAAAGAGGCCGATGCACTGGTGGTAGATGTCTCAGAGGTGCCATCGATGGGCGTGACCGCCTCCCTCGCACTGGAGAATGTGATTCGGGATGCTTACGATAAAAGTCTGCAAATTTATCTGGTCGGCGCAAGCGAAAAAATCCAGCGTCGCTTTCAGAAATTGGGTTTGCTGGATTTGATCCACCACGACCACGTTTTGAGCGATCGCACCGTTGCCCTGCAGCATGCACTGGATCAATTATCCCTCTCGGCCAAGCTCTAGACTCCTCCTTCAAGCACGATTTTCAAACGCATCTGTTTAACGGATCTGCTTTAAGAATCGTGCTTGAGCACCCTTGGGGCTGATCAGCCTAGGGCAGCCAGAGAAGGCACCTTAAGCGAAACAGCCGCCTCTCTATTCCACATCCCCTCATTTCACGTCCTCTAAAGCCGCATTAAAGGTAGCGCTAGGGCGCATCGCCGCTTGGGCTTTCTCAAAATCTGGATGGTAGTATCCGCCAATGTCCACTGGCTCACCCTGCGCCGCATTCAGCTCATCCACGATGGTGGATTCATGGGCCGTCAGAAATTGAGCAAGTTTTGCAAACTTAGCCTGAAGGGTTGGATTCTTGTCTTGCGCAGCTAACGCTTGCGCCCAGTACAGGGTTAAGTAGAACTGACTGCCACGATTGTCCAACCCCTTCACCCTAGCAGAAGGTGATTTAGCATTGTCTAGATAAAGGCCCGTGGCCTGATTCAGCGCTTCAGACAAAATCAGCGCATCCTGGTTGCTCGTTTTAATACCCAGATCTTCCAAGGCAACCGCTAGGGCTAAAAATTCCCCCAACGAGTCCCAGCGGAGATGGCCTTCGCTGACAAATTGCTGCACATGCTTAGGCGCAGACCCACCCGCTCCAGTCTCAAACAGCCCACCTCCCGCCAGTAATGGCACAATAGAAAGCATTTTTGCACTGGTGCCCAACTCTAGAATCGGGAACAGATCCGTGAGATAGTCCCGCAACACATTTCCAGTAACAGAAATGACGTCCCGACCCGCCTTAATCTGTTCGCAGGTAAAGCGCATCGCATCCACGGGCAGCAGAATCTGAATATCAAGCCCCGCCGTATCGTGATCCTGCAGATAC
Source organism: Thermosynechococcaceae cyanobacterium MS004 (assembly GCA_022402525.1). Classification (GTDB taxonomy): domain Bacteria; phylum Cyanobacteriota; class Cyanobacteriia; order Thermosynechococcales; family Thermosynechococcaceae; genus JAAURS01. The sequence goes on along the minus strand of JAKRSB010000035.1, from coordinate 22,471 downwards.
TGCTTCACCTTGGCAATGAGATTGGCATCGTGGGCGCGGTTGGGGTCTAGCCAGAAAATGGTGGGCAGGCCCGTCAGCCTGGCTCGGTTGACCGCCAGCTTCACCCAATCTTGAATTGGGAGGTCTTTCGTCTGGCACATGCGCCAAATGTCTCCTGCCTCGACAGGGTGCTCCAGTAAGGTCTGGCCCTCTGCATCAATGACCCGCACAATGCCATTGGCCGGAACTTCAAAGGTCTTATCGTGGGAGCCATATTCCTCTGCTTTTTGCGCCATCAGGCCGACGTTCGAGACATTGCCCATGGTTGTCACATCAAAGGCACCGTTCTCCTGGCAGAACTTAATGATTTCTTGGTACAGGGTGGCATAGCAGCGATCGGGAATCATCGCCTTGGTATCCTGAAGCTTGCCGTCTGGCCCCCACATTTTGCCAGAGGCACGAATGGCGGCAGCCATAGAGGCGTCAATAATCACGTCACTGGGCACATGCAGATTGGTGATTCCCTTATCGGAGTTGACCATCGCCAGCTTCGGCTGAGTGCGGTAAGTGGCCTCTAGGTCTACTTCAATGGCGGCGCGCTGATCGTCAGGAAGGGTTTGGATTTTGGCATACACATCGCCCAGGCCGTTATTGGGATTCACCCCCAGAGTGGCAAAGGTATCGGCATATTTTGCAAAGACTTCCTTGTAATAGGTTGTCACTGCATGGCCAAAAAGGATCGGGTCAGAAACCTTCATCATCGTGGCCTTGACATGGAGCGAGAGCAAGATGTCCTCTGCCTTCGCATCGGCGATCGCGCTTTTGTAGAAGCTGCGGAGTGCCTTCACACTCATCACAGCAGCATCAATGACCTCTCCGGCGAGAACCGACGTTTTTGCTTTGAGAACTTGCTTCGAGCCATCTTCCGTTGTCAGCTCAATGGAGACAAAGCCTTCTTTTTCCAAGACAGCCGACTGCTCACTGCCGTAGAAATCGCCACTTTCCATGTGAGCAACATGGGATTTTGAATCAGGCGTCCATGCACCAACAGCATGGGGATGCTTCCGGGCATACTGCTTAACCGCTGCGGCAACGCGCCGATCCGAATTGCCCTCCCGCAGAACCGGATTGACCGCACTGCCGAGCACTTTGGCATACCGAGCTTTAATTGCAGCCTCCGCCTCATCTTTTGGGTTAGCCGGATAGTCAGGAATGTTGTAGCCTTGCGCCTGGAGTTCCTGAATAGCAGCCGTGAGCTGCGGCAGTGAGGCGCTAATATTGGGCAGCTTAATGATGTTGGCTTCTGGTAGCTGGGCAAGCTCACTCAATTGAGCCAGAGCATCCGGCTGCTTTTGCGCTTCCGTCAGGCCCTCCGGGAAATTGGCAATAATGCGCCCCGCCAACGAGATATCGCTTAGCTCGACGGCCACATTAGCAGCCTCTGAAAAAGCCTTAATAATGGGCAGGAAAGAATAGGTTGCTAGTGCAGGTGCTTCATCTGTAAATGTGTAAATAATTTTAGATACTGGACGGGCCATACTATTTCCTTGAAAATCAATGACTGAGCAGAACTTTAGCAATGAAGAATATGAATGCTATTAGATCAAAAGTCTCTAGACCTTGAAGTGTTTGATCTGAGCAAAAGGTTCTAGACCCACTAACAGTGAGTCAATCTTACAAGATAACCTTGTTCTTTTTGTTGCTAGTATCAACTTCCAGAAATGGCCTTCTATAGAGTTCAGTCATTAAACCACAATAAAATAGTTTTATGTATCAAGCACTACTATTTTTAAGGAATTTTTAATTCAGGGTTTTTTATTGTAGGGATTGAATTGTTGATTTGAAATATTTGATTTGAAATATTTGACTGGATCAACGATGTCTTATTGATTATTCGTCTAAAAATATTAGGGTATAAAAACTGAGCCAAAAGCTCCTAATGTAAAGATGCGTTATGACAGGTAAGGTTATTCCGTATGGATTATCGACGATTAAACCGCAAACCCTTACCAACCCCCAAACCATCGATCGCGGAATGTTCGGTCGTAGAACTGAAGACGTCCGTGGCCAATAAACTGGCTGCTGACCTGCTCTCCGGCAGGAAAGGCTGTCACGCCAAATAAATAGACGCCGCTAGTGCGTGGGTTATTGTAAGGGCTGAGTCCTAAGGTGATGGCTGTGCCAGGCGGGACGGGTGGGTCAAAGATGAGGGTGAGAGTGTCTTTTGCGGTGGCGGTGGCTACCACTTCAAGGCGCTGACGACGATCGCCATCTTGATAGGCGTAGGTTTGCTTGAGGTTAAAGTCAATGGAGTCTAGCCCTTCTCTTTGCTGAATATCCACTCGCCCTAAGGGTTCGCTAGCATCAGCAGGAATTTGGAGCGTGAAAAAATAGGTCGCGCCCCAGCTCCAGGATTGATTATTGGTGGTGCTGACTTTGCCCAAAACGGGAACCCCCGCAAAATGGACGGTGCCATCCCGAAGTCGAACCGCTTTAGCGGCCAGATCTAGGGGGGTTAGACAGAGGAGACTTAGGACTACAACATGGCCTCCAATTCGCCCTAACCGATTGATTTTGGGGCGGATACCCAGTTTCATAACGGCCTAACCCCTCCATTGTCTACATCAAAATGTCTGCGTCAAAATTTATGCCTTGATATCAATCAAAATCTACCCAAATTAGAGGTCTTAAGGTTAAGGGAGCTGTTAAGCTAGCCTTCTGTTTTCTGCGAAAGCTGAGCACGCAGGGTTCTGAGTTCCTCCGTTAGCTCCTTAATTTCGAGCTGGAGGGTAGGGTCAATGGATGGTGAGGTAGACACGGATGCCGAACCCGTTGAGGGGGAAGATGCGGCGGGTACATACTGGGCAACCACCCCGTCTACCAGCTTGCGAGCCTCCACCTCTGTCACAGCGCCCTTTTCTGCCAAAATCTCAGCAAACTCATTGGGGTTTGAACGCAGCAGCGCAAGGTTTTCTTCGCGTTTTACCGGATCTTGTAAAGATTCCACCAGGGAGCTAGAGGCACCAAGGGTGACGTGGAACCCTTTCTTAAGCAGATTGATTGCATTTTCTGAAGTCATCGCCGCCTTTCTCCAACCTTGATACCCTTAGATTACTCATCTTCGCTTTAACCTGACAACTTTAATTCTTTTCCATCCATCCCTATTCCCTCCTATTCAACCCACACCTCCATGAGCGATCTCCATATTTCTTGGACTGACTACCACGAAACCATTGAAAAATTAGCTGTTGCAGTTGACCAGTCTGGCTGGAAATTTAATCAAATTGTCTGTCTTGCCAAGGGTGGTCTGCGGGTGGGCGATACCTTTGCCAGACTGTTTGACCTTCCCCTTGCCGTTCTGGCCACCTCATCCTACGGTGGCGTTAATAATCAGGTGCGGGGCTCGATCACCTTTGGCCGTGACCTGACGATGACCACAGCAAATCTAGGAAGTCGCGTGCTGATTGTGGATGATTTGGTCGATTCGGGGATTACACTCAAAAAATCCCTGGTCTGGCTAGACCGCAAGTATGGGTTCTACATTGAAGAAATGCGGACGGCGGTGCTCTGGTATAAGGCTTGCTCTGAAGTTGTCCCAGACTACTATGTCCAGTATCTTGCTGATGATCCCTGGATTCATCAACCCTTTGAAGAATATGAAACACTCACCCCAGCCCAGCTTACCCAGCGCTACAGCGCGCAGACTCCATGAAGCCCTGTGAGCTGCCACCCAAGCTGACCCCTGGCGATCGCCTGTGGGTGATGCTGCCCAGCGGCACTCTCCGCGAAACAGAATCCTTTGAGAAGGGCCTAGAGGTTTGGCGATCGCGCGGCTATCGGCTTGACCTATCGCCAACCTACGACCATCGCTGGGGTTATTTGGCAGGGACGGACACAGAGCGGCGGGAGGCATTGGCAGCCGGACTCAAAAATCCTGACTATCAAGGAATTCTTTGCGGGCGGGGCGGCTACGGCGGCGCAAGGCTTTTAGAGCATTGGACTTGGCCAGAGGCAGATGCACCGCCAGCCCATCCATCAACCCATCCATCAACCCATCCACAAAAATGGCTGATTGGATTTTCGGACGTGACGAGCTTACTGTGGGGACTGGCTTGTCAAGGCATTTCTGGGGTGCATGGCTCCGTCCTCACCACGATCGCTGAGGAGCCAGACTGGGCAATTGAGCGTTTATTTGGTTGGCTGGAGCGCCATGAAGCTGAACCGCTGGCGGGCCAGGGTTGGGGCAATGGAACCGCGACGGGGCTATTGCTGCCAGCCAACTTGACCGTTGCGACTCATTTACTTCATACGGCGCTACAGCCCAGCTTAGAAGGCGTGATCTTAGCGCTGGAAGACGTGGGGGAAGCGCCCTATCGTCTAGACCGGATGTTGACCCAGTGGCGCATGGCGGGAATGCTGGCGCAGGTGAAGGGAATTGCCCTCGGTCGCTTTAGCCAGTGTGAAGCCCCTGAAGGGGTACCCAGCTTAACGGTGGCAGAGGTGCTGCGAGATCGCCTCAATGACCTGAATATTCCCATTGTGTCAGCCCTTCCCTTTGGTCATCAGGGCGTAAATGCAGCGCTGCCCGTGGGGGTGATGGCCTCACTAGATGGCGATCGCGGAATTTTGAGCATTCTTTGAGCATCCAATCATCTCGCTCAACTCCCGCTCTAGTGAATCTCATTCCATTGAACCTCATTCCATTGAATCTCATTCCATTGCAAGACTTGGGTTAAGGTCTTGGATATCCATAGGCTCGTGAAGTATCGGAGAGGGTCGTCACTCGGTAGCCCTGCCGCTTCAGTTCGGGTAAAACTCGCTGGAGGGTCTGTACCGTGCGCTTGCCCCATTCTCCGTTGGGTCCATGATCGTGCAGGACAATAATGGCTCCAGGACGAGCATTAGCCAAGATATGCCAGGTGGAAAATTGCGAAGAAGCAATCAGCGTATCGTAGGGCCAGATTGACCCCAAGGCTATTCTGTGCCTTTTCTGAATCACTTCTGCCATCTGCTGATTGCAGAAGCCGCCGCCAGGTCTGAGCCAATTAACGGCTGTTTTGGCCTTCGCGGCATCTAAGATCGCACGATCTGCTTCATTGACCTCCGCTGCAAAGGTTTTTAAGGGGCGCTGGATACTCGGTATATCTGCGGTGAGATGATTGCCTAGCTCATGGCCTTCGCGAACCATCTGAGCAACCAAGGGCTGGCTTTGGGGCGTTATTCGGCCGCTAATCAAAAAGAACGTGGCCTGGGACTGATGGTCTGCCAGCACTTTTAAGATCTGTTGGGTAGTATTGTCTGGCCCCGCTCTGATTTCATCGGGGCCATCATCAATGGTGAGCGCGATAACGCGCTCCGTGGGTTCGAGCCAATATTCAGCCCCAGGACAAACTTGACCAGAGATCAGGAATAGAGCAAACAACCCCCTCGGTGGCTTGATGGCTACAATGCCAACGCCGAGGGCAATGGCCAGAACTCCAAGCCCTATTGCGTATCTGACTTTCATTGCACTTTCATCTCGGTTGAATGGGCAGTTGAATTGACGGTAGCTGCACTTGCGTCAATACGCTTGTTGAACGTCGTTGCCTATCGAAGTCATGAGGCACCATGCCTCGAACGACTGTATTCAGCTGATCTGCACGATGAAACAAGCCACAGTGCAAAACCGTTGAGAACAGGATAATTTAAGGATGAGCTGATGGGTTGAGCCAGTTTATGGGTTGAGCCAGTTATTGAAGCCATTCAAAAGGGTTGCTATGCCGCTAAAGCAGTCGGAACTATTGCAGATTCTCAACCAAAAGCAGTCAGAATTTTCTGAATTTTATAGCCGCGCCTCTGCAACCCATGAAGACTACCGTCGTGCTTTACGAAAAGTTTCGGCGCAGTCTGACACAGCCCTGACGGAACTGCTTTCAGACTATGCCCATCCCGGCGCACGCCCCCTAGAAACCCTAGGCAATCACCCCAACTGGATTGTGCCCCGCAATCTAAAGTGGCAAAACCGAGAGCAAAGCCTTCAGTGGGTCCGCGATCGCCTGATGGGCATTACCACCTTTGCGGTCGATGGCTCCCAAATTTTCCCTAGCAAAGACGTAGCACCCCCGATTGCCTTAGTACAGGTGGGCTGGTACGAAAACCCTCACCTTCCCATTGGCAATAGTGATAGTTACGACAAGGACGTCCGCCTGACCGTCATGACGCCCTCCGAACTAGAGGTGCAGCGCAATGGACGTTCCCTAGAGCGCCAGGTGGGGATGCGCCGCTTTGAGATGGAGGTGGAGCGGCTGATTGAATTTATGGAAGACCATAAAGGCCGTTCGGATTGCCTGGTCTTTTTGGATGGTTCCTTGGTTGCCACCTTCGCCGAAGCCTTTGATTTTGAATGCCGCGCCTTTTATGCCCAGCAGTGTGTCAACTTACTGCGGGCAAGCGAGCAAAACCGAGTGCCCCTGATAGGCTATATCGATACCTCCCATTCTTCCGATCTCATTCAAATGCTTCAGTGTCTGGAAGGTACCCCAGAAACCACCACCCTCCACGACCCTCAGCTCATAGGCGCAGGGATGGCCTGGGGCGATCGCACTCCGCTGTTTTGCTGCGATCGGCCTGGAGATGCCTGGGGACAGGGAATTTTAGCAGAATACGAAGAACAGTCAACGAACGTAGCCTTCACCTACCTCAAAACCAACGACAACCCGCCCGCCCGCCTAGAGCTACCCCGCTGGATTTATGAAGCAGGTCTGCTCGATACAGTCATGGACTACGTGCGCGGCGAACTTATTATTGGCGGCGGCTATCCCTACGTCATCGAAACTGCCGATCAGGTTGCGGTACTGCAGGCCGAAGATCGGCAGTTATTTTTTCGGCTGCTGCAAGACTGGGCAGAAAAGTCCGACATTCCCTTGCGCTTTTCGCGCAAAATGGTCAGTAAGCTCATGCGTCGCCGCTAGGATATGGCTTGCCCGATTCTGGCCTTGACTCACCTAAACCAGGACTAGATCTTCCATGCAAATTGCGTTTAAGATGCTGACGATAGGGTAAATCCATCATCGTGGCAACCAACCATTTTTAGGCGGCAAGGGTGAGCGCAAAACATCAGCTAAACCATCAGCTCAATAATCGGCTCAATAATCGGCTCAATCACTTGATAGAAGCCTATTTGCTGATGCTCAGCAAGCCTTCCCTCTGGCTAGAAATGCTGACAGAAATGAGCCAGCCCGCTAAGCTCACGCCCATCGTTATGAAAATGCTTCCTGTTGTTGCGGCACTCATCGGGGCGATCGCTTTTTGGCAGTGGAATGCAGCCCTCATGGTTGCGCTGCTGACCAGCACGGGGCTGAGCATGGGGCTGTACCGTTTACTTCAGCAGCCCCATCAACCCTGGCAAACCCTCCAGCAATGGATAAGGCACCCTAAAGCACCTTTGGTTTTGACGGTTGGAAGTGGATTTGCGCTGCTGCTGCTCACCTATGGCGCGCTGTCCGTTTGGCAAGCCTTTAACAGCCCGTGGCTGGCTGCACTCTTACTCACGCAGGAACTCGGCATCTTAGCCATACTGGGCTTAGCTGTCGCGCTGATGCTGTCCAATCAATCTGTCGCCCCCCATCTTTCTAGTCCCCATTCTGCGAGCAGCCCTCCTGCTAACCTATACTCCTTTGACCGCTGCGTTGCCGGACTGCTCCAAAGAGACGACCTTCGCCGCCTAGTGGCCGTGCGGCAGTTGGCAATCCTCGCAACCCGTCAAGAGCTCAATGCGCAAGAGCAGGCGATCGCATCCGACTATCTTCTGCTGCTGTCTCGCAAAGAAAAAGACCCTGTAGTGCGCCGCGCCATCCAAGAAAGCTTGGCCGTTTTAGCACCCACACAACGATCCGCACGAGTACCTAACCCCTTAAAAGCCCTGCCTGCCGCCTCTCGCAGCCTAACCCTACAGCCCCTCAAGCAGGTCTCGCCTGATTTGGTATCCGACCGATCACGGTAAACCCAGCCCAATAAAACGGATGGGCATAAGGGCAAGATAGATTGCTGTGCACCGCTTTTTCTTGAGCCATAGCGGCAAAGTCCTGAAGCCTCGCCGCCAGAGGATGTTGAGCGCCAAGCTCCACTGCGTGCGCTTGATACCACTGGCTGAGTTCGCCATAGGTCACGGTACGCAACCATCGCTGGGCCTGGGCTAAGGCCTGGGGTGGGGATGCTGACTGCAAGTAGCGATGAAACTCAAGGGTCAGTAAGACCCCAGAAATTCCTTTTACGGGCCAAAGGCAGTGCAGGACGTGAGCCGCTCCCGCCGCCAAGAACCCGCGCACCAGATCGAGGGTTTCCTCTGCCATTACTATCAGACAATCTGCTTCGCAGGCGCTCAGGCACAGTAGGCTATAGCGCTGCAGATCTAGATCCCACACATCTTTGAGCAAGAGCTGATCCTGTCCCCCCAAGGCGATCGCCATTTGGGTGGGGTCTGCGGCAGCATGGGTGAGGGCACCACCGAAGTCCAAACAGCCAGACATTAGCTTGATGGCGGCGATCGCTCTGAGGGAAGCTGCCAGCGCTTGGGGAATAGACTGAGTGCGCACAGCACCATAGCGCTGCGTCAGAAAGGCAGACTCAAGCTGAACAAAAAGCGATCCGCTATTGGCCTCGTGGGAACTGAGCCTAGTCGCGCCCGATGCCGCCGACTCACTCCGCCCTTCCGTTTCCCCTGCAACCCTCAGCAAGCGCTGTGGCGCGGAGAAAAGCTGCGGTGTGAGTAGGCCCATTTGAGCGCTGGGTAGAGTGGTGGTAACGTGCTCCAAAAAGACGGCCTGGAGGGGAATTTGGAGCAGCACAGCGGGCGCAATGAGAATGAGCTGATCAAAATCCTGTAGGTATTCGCGGCAAAGCTGCTCAACTGCAAGGATTGATCGCAAGCGGGAGAAGAGCATCTCTTCCATACTGGTTCGCCAAGGTGCATCGGCAGCAGCAAACAGGTCGAGGCAGCTGTAGCTCAAGTAGCTTTCTCCCCAGGTGGTCAGCCATTGCTCCAGGGCTTGGCACTGATTAAGGCTGGTGGGCTGGTGTGAGTCTAGCGCTAGAGCGTTTGAATCGGCGGGCGCAAGCTGCAAGGGTTGCGGTGGCTGATCCGGCCTGAGGACGAAGGTTATTAGGGATGCTTCACTCAAATGCCAGTAGACGGCGGCAGTGTTGGGACTGAGCAACGTCTGGATTTGGGCATAGGTTGGGGCGGAAGCCTGAAGCTCCAGCCGATTCAGGAGTGGCCCCAGAGCGTAGGCTTTTTCAGCTTCAAGGAGCTCCAGCGCTTGGATTGGGTCTTGACGAACTAGCTCATCAAAGTGCTGCTGGGTCGCTTCAGTGAGTTGCTGCTGAACTTCAGCTTTTTGCTGAGTAGGGAGTTCTGGGTTCCGGAGCGTTTGTAAAAGGGTTGGCCAGTCTTTTGGCAGGAACTGTTGATTCTGGTCGACAGGCCGCTCCTCAGCGATCGCTGGGGAAGGTGGCGAAGGGAAACCGGATGAATCGTTTGCGGGCAGATCGTTTCGAGCAATCCCTGGAGTCGCTGAGGAGAGGGGCAAAGATTCAGGCGAGATCGCCACCTGAGCTTCTGGATCAACTTCTGGATCAACTTCTGGATCGACTTCTGGATCGACTTCTGGATCGGCTTCTGGATCGGCTTGTGGGTCAGTTTCTAGATCGGACGGAGGAGCTGTGATGCCTGTGGCTGGAGGCTCTGGGGTTGGCTGGCTGCCGTTGCCGTTCTGCATCAGCTTCAGCGTCAACGTCCGGTTGGCCTGAGCTTCTTCAAAGTCTGACTTAAGCTGAAGGGCACGATCAAAATTTGAGATCGCCTCTTCGTAGCGCTCCAGCGCCCTTAAGCTATTGCCCCGATTATGCCAGGCCGCTGCATAGTCCCGATTTAAGGCAATAGCCTGGTCGTAGTTGGCGATCGCCGTATCGTACAGCCCCAGATGAAACAAGGCAAATCCGCGATTGTTATAGGCTGGTGCGCACTTTGGGTTGCAGGCAATGGCCTGCTCGTAAGCGGCGATCGCCCGTTCGTAGCTGCCCAACTGATGCCAAACATACCCGAAATTATTCCAGACTTGATAATTGTTGGGGTCGAGTAAAGTCGTCTTCTCAAAGCTGGCGATCGCGTCCTGTAGGCGACCTGCGGCGGTCAGGGCGTTGCTTTTGCCAAACCACGCCTCTGGATGATCGGGCTGGAGGGCCAGGGCTTTTTCAAAATAGAGAATAGCGTCTTCAAATCGCTGGAAGTCACCCAGGGCAAAGCCTTGCTGTAGCCAATAGTCAGCCGAACCCTGCTTTGCAGCGATCGCGGCCTTGAGGGCAGGCGTTGGCTCCAGGGCAGGGGGTATTAATCGGAGAGTGGGGTTGGCGTAAAGCTTTTGGGCATTGCTATTGGCCGCGATCGCCTCTCCATAGCAGCCCAGTTTCTCCAGCACAGAACCATACTGCAGCCAGACTTCAGGAAGTGTAGGATCTAGATTCAGCGCCTGAATCAAGCACTCATGCGCCTCAAGCACATTCAGACTCTGAAGCGCCAGTCGTCCTCGCTCTATCCATCCTGCAATATCTTGAAAATCCGGCTCAAGCATCTGACCTTCATCACGCTGCGTTAGATCCAAGCCCTTGTCCAAGTTCCTATCTAAGCCCCATTTAAGCCCCCACCTAAGTCCTCACTTAAGTTTCCATTTACGTCCTTAGAAACCAGGCAAAAGACAGTAAACCCAGCCCTTACTTAAAAATTTTACGGTCTTAAGGGTGATTCGTGAAATACGCTTAATTTTTCAGGATTTTACCGATTAATCAGATCTAACCCTGGCCTTTCTAACGCTGGCCTTGAGTTGAGACTCAGCCCCCCGGCTTTTAGCAGTTTCTAAAGCTTCAGACAACCAATCAGAAAACAATCGCTAGAATCGAAAAAGGTCTTTTGAGACCTATAACTTCTAAATCAGAGCATTAGAATCAGCTCATCGGTATCAGATCACCAGTGTCAGCTCACCAGAATTCAGATCATCAGTATCAAACCATTCTTTAATGCTTCAGGTGATTCGATTGCTCGCTTGACTATCCCGCTCCTCAGTTCCCAAGAGGTTACATCATGTGTATCTGTATCCACTGTCAGTATGTTGACTCCTGTGTGACGTACCATGCCATCGAAGGTCAGCATCAGCAGCCCCACCTCACAGATCATCCTATTTTTGAGCCGCAGAACCCTACCATCAACGTCAATATCCGCAGCTCTACGGAAGAAATTCAGATCGAGTGGGACGTGGTGGGATGCGATAGCTTTGCACAAGAACAGGGGAAATGGGCAAAGCTTCGTCCAGGGGAGCTTATTCCTACCTAGGCCATTTCCGCAAAAACTATTCCCACAAAAACCATTTCCGCAAAAACCAATCCCACAAAAACCAATTAACCCAGCGATTAATGGCGCTGCGGTTCATCGCCAGAAGATGAAGCCTCCGGACTTTCAACGGTGGCTTCTAGGGCAGAAAGACGCTGCTCAATATCCGCGAGTCGATGGGCTTGGGGCAAGAGACCTAAATAAATTTTGAGTGCTTCAATCACCACGTCAGATTTAGACTGACCCGTTTCTCTGACGCGCTCGGCGATCGCCGCATCTAAGTCAGGAGTAATTCTGACTGCAAGGAAAGGGTTTGCCATAGTACCGAGCTAATTCCTCGATTCAAGCCAGCAAAAATGAGGCGGAGCTGAGTAAAAATTGAACCGCTCTAAAATTCAGACGCTACGCCGCATGAGAATCGATAATAACAGCTCACCAGAGCCAGCTTCAGCAGGATGAAACCGAACGTAATAGTGCGCACACAACCTGTTACAAAGTTTCAGGATCGTGCGGCTTCAGGCTGAAAGAGGTCGGCTACGGTAGGGCTAGACTGTCGCACAGTCCTGGACTTGGGCAGCCTTCAGGAGCGGAAATCCTAGCTTTTCCCGCTGCTGAAGATAAAGCTGGGCGACCTGACGCGCCAGATTCCGAATTCGGGCAATATAGCGGGTGCGTTCCGTGACGGAAATGACGCCCCGCGCGTCTAGCAAATTAAACGTATGGGAGCACTTTAGGACGTGCTCATAGGCTGGCAGAACGAGCGATCGCCCGATAAGGCTTTCTGCCTCTTGTTCATAGAGCTGAAAGAGCGCAAAGAGCGTTTCTGGATTTGAAGCCTCAAAATTAAACGTGGAGCTTTCAATCTCTCCTTGCAGATGCACATCACCATAGGTGAGATGGTCATTCCAGCGAATGTCAAAGATGGAGTCTACATTCTGTAAATACATCGTAAGGCGCTCAAGGCCGTAGGTAATCTCAATGGAGACTGGGCGGCAGTCAAGTCCACCACACTGCTGGAAATACGTAAACTGGGTGACTTCCATACCGTCTAGCCAGACCTCCCAGCCCACGCCCCACGCCCCAACGGCCGCATCTTCCCAGTTGTCTTCGACAAAACGCACATCGTGGTCTTCCGGCTGAATGCCTAGCGCCCTCAGGGAGTCCAAATAAACATCCTGAATGTCATCGGGGGAGGGCTTAATCAACACCTGATACTGGTAGTAATGCTGCACTCGATTGGGGTTTTCGCCGTATCGACCATCTGCGGGTCTACGACAGGGTTCAACGTAGGCAACAGACCAAGGCTCAGGCCCGATCGCTCTGAGAAAGGTGTGGGGACTTTTGGTGCCAGCCCCTTTTTCCGTATCGTAGGGCTGGACAATCACACAGCCGCGATCGCCCCAAAACTGATTGAGCTTCGCAATGACGTTTTGAAAGTGCATGCTGCCTCTAGAAATAAAATTAAAACGGCAAAAGCGCCCAGACTGGACGCTTTTGCAAGCCTTCGACTTTTGGCTTAGCTCTAGTTTTGGCTTAGCCCTAGTTTTGGCTTAACCTAACGAACCGCACCGTGGAGGTGATCCACCCGAATGGGCTTCATGAGATACAGGCAGATGAACTGCCAAGCATTGGAAAGATACGCAGGCACCTTTTTCAGCACCTTTAAGGGTGCAGGCGCACCAGACGCATCCGCTGCACGCAGCTTTTCATTATTGGTAATGCAGGTTTCCAGACGGCGATAGAAGCTAGGATGCTCAACATTCAGAATAACGGGGAAAATACGTCCTGCCGTTTGGTTGGTTTTCTCAATCACTTCTTTATCGTAATCCCGTGCATCTAGTCCAATGATCTTATAGAACTTAGCGCGCTGAACGTCATTGAGGTACATGGTGGCAAACACGGACAGCAGGAAGAACCGACACCACAGCCGAGATCTTAAATCGTTAATTAAATTGGGCTGCGATCGCAACACGGCGTCAAAAAAGTCGCCGTGACGATTTTCGTCCTGGCACCAGTTTTCAAACAGCTTAAAAATCGGATAGACGCAGTGTTCTGGATGCGCTTCAAGGTGACGGAAAATTGTGATGTAGCGCCAGTAACCAATCTTTTCAGAGAGGTAGGTCGCATAAAGAATAAATTTCGGCTTAAAAAAGGTATAGCTGTGGGTCTTCGTCAAAAAGCCCAGATCCAGAGACAAACTAAAGTCTGCCATCGCCTTATTCAAAAATCCAGCATGGCGCGCCTCATCTCGTGAGATGAGGGTGAAGCACTCCGCTAGCAAAGGATTTTTATTCTTAAGCCGCCGACCCAACTCCTTGTAGAGTAAAAATCCAGAAAACTCTGCAGTGCAAGAGCGCTCTAGAAACTCCATAAAAAGCTGACGGGTTTCGCCGTCAATATGATCCCAGGACTGGTCAAATCGCTCATCCCGGACAAAGTGAGTTTTGTTATAGTCAACGCGCAGTTCTTCAACCAGCGCCAATAGCTCGGCCTCATTGATGGACAAGTCCATCTTTGCCATTTCGTCAAAGTCAGTGGTGTAAAAGCGAGGCGTTAGAATGGTTTCCTTCGCGGGAGCCTTTACCCCAGGACGAAGTTCTTCAACGCTAGATTTTGTGGGGGTATTGACCATGGGTATGTGCCGTAAGTGCTTATGCTACGCCTATATGTCATGTTACCTGAAGCCCTGAGGCAGATTGGGCGATCGGCTTAGAAGTGTTACGTTTTTCAACACTTATTTCAACATTTATTTCAACACTGAGTCGTTTTTCCGTAAGCCTCACCGGGCTGACCGTACCGAAGCCCTTGGTTGCAAAGGGGCCTAAACGTTGCCTCTTAGTCCCTTTTTACACCCGCCTTTTCCCCTAGCCTCTTGGACGCTAGCCTCTTGGATACTAGCCTCTTTGATACCAGTAATAGGTTGCCATGGGAATAATAGTGGCGGCTAACAGCAATACGATGACAAGCACACCTGCGCTCTGATCATCGGTTTCTTTCGCGCTCTTAAACGTACTCTCTACCTCAACAATTTTTTGTTCAGGAGGGCCAGGATCTGGCTCGCCGGCAAGCACTAGAGCGAGCCGATTCGCTGCATCTAGCAGCCCTTGGTTATAGTTGCCGCTGCGGATGGGTGCCAGGGTCGTTTCTGATGCCACACTTCTCGCAACGTCGTCGGGGAGCAGCGCTTTGATCCCATCTCCAGTGTGGATGCTGGTGGTATTGGTTTGGGTATCCAGCAACAGCAGCACCTGGTTCGCTTGCTCGTCTGGGGTTGGATACCAGCGCTCAAACAATCCATCTGTCAGTGTCTTGGCGGTTTGCTCATAGTCAAAGCGCCGCATCGTCACAAACCGCACTTCTTTTCCCGTGGCTTCAGCAAGTTTGCTGAGCTTCTTCTCCAGCGCACCCTTATTTAAAACGCTCAGGACGTTTCCCTGATCAACAACCCAAGTATCGCTGCCAGCGCTCACCAAGGGAATGTCAAATACACCCGTTGCGATCGCAGGCCCCGATGTGAGAGGCAGCAGGAACAGCACAACCGCGATCGCAGTAAAGCACTGCATCAAGCCACGTCTCAAAACCTGCTGCCACGGCTGAAAAGACTGATGAATTTTTATAGACCTCATTCCGTAGACCTCACCTGAAGGGGTTTTAAGCGCGATAATTCCAAGCGCAATATAATTCTTTACTCAAGATTCTTTACTCAAGATACTATTTCAGATGTCACCGTGACTCAGATGTCACCGTGACTCAGCGTTTGGGCAGCCTGTAAAGACTTAAAATCAAAGCAAATTAAACCAAAGCAAGTTAAATCACAGCAAACTGTCAGATTTTTAGATTGTCAAATTTCCGGATTGAAGACTCGCCCTCTCTGCGTTCAGGAGCATCCATGAGCTACCCCCGTGATTTGTATCGACGATACCTCGTCTGGGGATTCAGTGGGCCGCTCATCTTCCTAAATTTTTGGGTACTTGGCCAGCTCTTTGCCTACTTTGAGCAGGTGATTACGATTGTAGTCACGGCCTCTATTCTGGGGCTTTTGCTGAGTTATCCCGTCCATGCACTAGAAAAGCGCAAAGTCAGACGTTTATTCGCAATTGTGCTGGTACTGGTTCTGCTCCTTGCCGTCGTCGCATTATTGGGCGTCACGGCGTTTCCGCTGGTGCTCGATCAGGCAACACAGCTCCTCAATGCCCTACCCCAGTGGGTCGATAACACGGGACAGCAGCTCTCTTGGCTTCAGGCCTTGGCGCAGCGTCACCGCATTAATATCAATCTAGCGCAGCTATCCGCCCAGGTTGAGCAGTTTGCGCAAGCGGCCGTTGTCGGGCTACCTGGCTTGGCGATCGGCACGATTGGCCGATTACTGGATGGCGTTTTTATTCTGGTGCTGGCCGTCTATATGCTCCTCTATGGGGCGCAGACGTGGCAGGGACTCATTGAGCTATTGCCATCCAAATTTGGGCGTGCTTTTAGTCAGTCTATTCAGTTTAATGTTCGGCAGTTTTTGATCAGCCAAGTTGTGCTGTCGCTCATGATGCTCCTGGGGCTGATTCCAATCTTTATGCTATTACGGGTTAACTTTGCACTGCTGTTTGCCATCATTATTGGACTCTTTGAGCTGATTCCCTTTATTGGGGCCACCATAGGCATTGGCTTAGTGACGTTGCTAACCCTACTTCAAGGATTTTGGGCAGCCTTTTGGGTCGCACTCGCGGCGATCGCCCTTCAACAAATCCGCGACAACCTCATTGCACCCAGACTCCTTGGTCGATTTATTGGACTTAACCCCATCTGGATTTTTGTGTCTCTTCTACTGGGAGCCAGAATTGCAGGGATCTTGGGCGTTGTCCTTGCCATCCCCATCGCAGGCACCATCAAAGGAACCGTAGAGCAGCTACGAGCCTCATCATCACCCGTTCTGCTCAGCACTGCGGCATCATCTGCTGCACCATTACCCCCCAGCCATAAAACCAGACCTCATTCGCAAAGACTAGAATAAGTAGGGCTAGGATAAGAAAGGCTCTACAGCCAGCAAGCTGCAGTGACGACGTATACAAACAGGTTTAATCCTAGGATTGCCTAGATTGCCGATGGCCACTAGCAGACCTCATCCATTTCAAGCTTGCCCCTATTTTTAGCAAGCCCATCCTTAAGCCTTGCCATGAAGCCCAAGCTGAGTCTGAGAAATTCAAAGACAGATTGACAGGGTGACCCAAAGATCGATATATTTGTCATTTGGAAGAAATCGAAACTCGAAACGTAAGTTAGCGCCAACCCATGCCCACTATCCAACAACTCATCCGTAGCGAACGCCAAAAAGCGCAGAAGAAAACCAAGTCCCCAGCGCTGAAGAGTTGTCCTCAGCGTCGTGGTGTATGTACTCGTGTCTATACTACAACGCCCAAAAAGCCCAACTCAGCCCTTCGCAAAGTTGCACGGGTTCGGTTAACCTCCGGCTTTGAAGTGACGGCCTACATTCCTGGAATTGGGCATAACCTTCAAGAGCACTCCGTGGTTATGATTCGGGGCGGTCGGGTCAAAGATCTTCCTGGCGTCCGATATCACATTGTTCGCGGCACTCTTGATACTGCGGGCGTTAAAGATCGTCGTCAGAGCCGTTCAAAGTACGGTGCAAAACGTCCTAAGCCTGCAAAGTAATTGAAGTCTGCAATTGAAGTCAACAAAAATTTAAGCCTGCAAAGTTTGAAGCCTGCAAAGTAATTTGCCTTAAATGAACCTTGTAAGCATTTCAGCGGGTCAGTACGACATAAAGCTCTCTAGAGCAAGGTAGTTCTAGAGGTTTTTCCGTCAAAGAATAGATTGCATCAAATAGATTGCATCGCGTCTGCTTAATCTTGTTCGGGCCTATGTGCTTGTCAAAAGGTGCTCAGCCTCGACAATACTTCAGCTTCGGTTGTCCTTAAGCCGAACTTCATCGTCCACCCTACATCTATTGAAGGTCGTTCATGTCTCGTCGCAATCGCGCTCAAAAGCGCCCTGTCCCCCCCGATTCTGTGTACAACAGCCGTCTCATTAGCATGGCAATTCGTCGAATCATGCAGAGTGGCAAAAAGTCTATTGCCTCTGGCCTTCTGTATGATTCTTTAAAAGTTATTGAAGAGCGTACTGGACAAGACCCCCTCGAAGTATTTGAGAATGCCGTTCGTAAAGCAACGCCGCTCGTAGAAGTTAAGGCGCGCCGCGTTGGGGGTGCAACCTACCAAGTCCCCATGGAAGTCAGAACGGATCGTGGACTGGCGCTTGCGCTGCGCTGGATTATTCAATATGCCCGTCAGCGTGCAGGGCGCTCAATGGTTGCGAAACTAGCCAATGAGCTGATGGATGCGGCCAATGATACAGGCGGTGCCATTCGTAAGCGCGAAGAAACCCACCGCATGGCCGAAGCAAACAAGGCCTTCGCGCACTATCGCTATTAGGTCATGACCGCTCATTAATAGAGACGCTGGTTAACAGAGAATCTAGTTAATAGATAAGATTATTAATGGGCTTCAATCACTTCAGGTGATTTCTTCAGCAGTCCCCAGGAGGTAGCTGTGGCACGTTCCATCCCGCTAGAAAGAGTGCGCAATATTGGTATTGCAGCGCACATTGACGCGGGTAAAACCACGACAACTGAGCGCATTCTGTTTTACTCCGGCGTGGTGCACAAGATCGGGGAAGTCCATGACGGCAATACCGTAACGGACTGGATGGATCAGGAACGGGAGCGTGGTATTACCATCACGGCTGCTGCCATTACAACCAGTTGGAAAGATCACCAAATCAACATCATCGATACGCCAGGGCACGTGGACTTCACCATTGAAGTGGAGCGCTCTATGCGGGTGCTGGATGGGGTGATTGCGGTATTTTGCTCCGTGGGTGGGGTGCAGCCTCAGTCTGAGACGGTCTGGCGTCAGGCTGATCGCTATCGGGTGCCGCGCATCGTCTTTGTGAACAAGATGGATCGTACCGGTGCGGATTTCTATAAGGTCTATGGCCAAATCCGCGATCGCATGAGAGCGAATGCAGTTCCTATTCAGATCCCCATCGGGCAAGAAAACGACCTGCGCGGCATTGTCGACCTCGTCACCATGCGGGCACTCATCTACAACAACGATGCGGGTACCGACATTACCGAGACCGATATCCCTGAAGACATTAAAGAAAAAGCCGAAGAATTTCGCCTTAAGCTCATTGAGTCCGTGGCCGAAACGGACGATGCGCTCACCGAAAAATATCTAGAAGGACAGCCCTTAACCGACGCAGAAATTCGTACCGCCCTCAGAAAAGGCACAATCAGCGGCACCATTATTCCCATGCTGTGCGGCTCTGCCTTCAAAAATAAGGGCGTTCAGCTCCTGCTGGACGCGGTCATTGACTATTTGCCCGCTCCGATTGACGTTCCAGCCATCACCGGCACGCTAGAAGACGGAACAGAAGTTGAGCGTCATGCCAATGACGATGAGCCGCTCTCTGCCCTTGCCTTCAAAATTATGGCTGATCCCTATGGTCGCCTCACGTTTGTACGGGTTTACTCAGGCATTCTCAAGAAAGGAAGCTATGTTCTAAACTCCTCCAAGCAAAAGAAAGAGCGAATTTCTCGGTTAATTGTGCTCAAAGCAGACGAGCGAATTGAAGTGGATGAGCTGCGTGCTGGGGATTTAGGCGCGGCACTGGGCCTCAAGGACACCTTTACCGGAGATACCCTGTGTGACGACCATGATCCGGTCATTTTAGAATCGCTCTTTGTGCCAGAACCCGTTATTTCGGTGGCGGTTGAGCCAAAAACCAAGCAGGATATGGAAAAGCTATCCAAAGCCCTCCAGTCCCTCTCGGAAGAAGATCCCACCTTTAGGGTGAGCGTTGATCCAGAAACCAACCAGACCGTCATTGCGGGCATGGGTGAGCTACACCTTGAAATTCTGGTAGATCGTATGCTGCGAGAATTTAAGGTAGAAGCGAATGTCGGCGCGCCCCAAGTCGCCTACCGCGAAACCATTCGCAAAGCGGTCAAAGCTGAAGGCAAGTTTATTCGTCAGAGTGGCGGGAAAGGTCAATATGGACACGTCGTAATTGAGCTAGAGCCTGCGGAAGCTGGCGCTGGTTTTGAATTTGTGTCCAAAATTGTAGGTGGCACTGTTCCAAAGGAATATATTGGGCCTGCGGAACAGGGCATGAAGGAAGCCTGCGAAGCTGGCATCCTGGCTGGCTACCCCATGATTGATCTTAAAGCCACCCTGGTGGATGGATCTTTTCATGATGTGGACTCTTCCGAAATGGCCTTTAAGATCGCCGGATCCATCGCCATCAAAGAGGGCGTCATGAAAGCGTCTCCGGTTTTGCTGGAGCCGGTCATGAAAGTTGAGGTCGAGGTGCCCGAAGACTTTCTCGGTGGCGTCATGGGCGACCTCATCTCTCGACGGGGTCACATTGAAGGCCAATCCGTTGAGGAAGGGCTTGCTAAAGTTACAACTAAGGTGCCTTTAGCAGCTATGTTTGGATATGCAACCGATATTCGGTCAATGACCCAGGGTCGGGGCATATTCTCGATGGAGTTTAGCGCCTACGAGGAAGTTCCTCGGAGTGTGGCTGAGGCGATCATCGCAAAAAATAAAGGGAACGCATAATCATCGAAGAGGAATACTGGATTCATGGCACGCGCTAAATTTGAACGAAATAAACCCCACGTCAACATTGGCACCATTGGCCACGTTGACCACGGGAAGACAACCCTGACGGCTGCTATCACCATGTCTTTGGCGGCGATCGGTCAGGCGCAGTCCAAAAAGTATGATGAAATTGACGCGGCTCCTGAAGAGAAAGCCCGTGGGATTACCATCAACACAGCCCACGTTGAGTATGAGACTGCCAATCGGCACTATGCTCACGTGGACTGTCCGGGCCACGCTGACTATGTGAAAAACATGATCACGGGTGCAGCGCAAATGGATGGCGCAATCTTGGTGGTGTCGGCCGCAGACGGCCCCATGCCCCAAACCCGTGAGCACATTCTGCTGGCCAAGCAGGTGGGCGTACCCAGCTTGGTTGTGTTTATGAATAAGCAAGACCAGGTGGATGATGAAGAGCTACTTGAGCTGGTTGAGCTAGAAATTCGTGAACTGCTGAGCAGCTATGACTTCCCTGGAGATGACATTCCAATCGTTGCCGGATCTGCACTCCAGGCTGTTGAAGCGCTGCTTGCAAACCCTAAGCTCAAAGAAGGCGAAAACGAGTGGGTTGACAAGATCTACAAACTCATGGCTGAAGTGGATGCCTATGTGCCCACCCCTGAGCGCGAAGTAGACAAGCCGTTCTTGATGGCTGTTGAAGACGTTTTCTCCATTACGGGTCGGGGTACGGTTGCCACGGGTCGGATTGAGCGTGGGAAAGTCAAGGTTCAGGACGAAATTGAAATCGTCGGGATTCGTGACACCCGTAAGAGCACCGTCACCGGGATTGAAATGTTCAAGAAGTCCCTGGATGAAGGGATGGCTGGTGACAATGCTGGGATTCTGCTGCGCGGTATCCAAAAAGAAGACATTGAGCGCGGCATGGTGATTGCTAAGCCTGGCTCAATTAAGCCACACACGGACTTTGAGTCTGAAGTCTATGTGCTCAAGAAAGAAG
>JAKRSB010000035.1:0-1490 GCA_022402525.1 Thermosynechococcaceae cyanobacterium MS004 | reverse complement strand
GAAGAAGGCGGTCGTCATACACCGTTTTTCCCTGGCTACCGTCCTCAGTTCTATGTGCGTACCACCGACGTAACCGGAACCATCAGCGCATTTACCGCTGATGACGGGACTGAAGCTGAAATGATTATGCCGGGCGATCGCATCAAAATGACCGTTCAGCTAATCAACCCCATTGCTATTGAGCAGGGGATGCGCTTTGCAATTCGTGAGGGTGGCCGCACGATTGGAGCTGGCGTGGTTTCTAAGATCATCAAGTAGGCTCTTTTTAAAAAGACTTCCTTGAACTACTTGCGACCTTTGATGATTGTGCTGACTTAGTAGAGACTTGCGGGGTGACTCGTTGCCCCGCAGGTTTTCTGGCTGAGTTTTAAGCCGAACCTTTCTAACCTGAACCTAGAAAACTTAAGAGATTTGATTTCATGGCAACGCTTCAACAGCAAAAAATTCGGATTCGCTTGAAAGCTTTTGACCATCGTCTTTTGGATGCGTCTTGCGACAAGATTGTAGAAACAGCAAAGCGCACGGATGCGCTTCCTGTAGGCCCCATTCCCTTACCGACTCGCCGCCGCATTTACTGCGTCCTGCGATCGCCTCACGTCGATAAGGATTCACGGGAGCATTTTGAAACCCGCACCCACCGTCGGGTGATTGATATCTACCAGCCCTCGCCTAAAACAATTGATGCCCTGATGAAGCTCGACTTACCTGCTGGGGTTGATATTGAAGTCAAGCTGTAGGCCGTTCAGCCCTAGGAACTAAGTCTGGGGTTGACCCACAGTGATGCACTAATTTTGTGCGCTTTAGACCATCAAGTTCTAGACCATCTAACTGAAGTTAGATGGTTTTTAGTTTTGTGGAGAAAATTTCTGTGGCGGGAGCTTAAGCGCCCAACCCACGAGGTAAACAAAAGAGGCGACCAAAAAAGCGAACCAAAAAAGCGAACAAATGGCGGTGGCGGATCGTCGAGGATGACTGCACCCATAAAGATGGGCTAGAGTAGGATTATTGAACCCTCACGGACGTTAGAAGCTTCACGCATGGCCTTTTCATCCTCGATCGCTGTTCGCGAACTGCCTTTATTTCCCTTGCCAGAGGTGGTTCTTTTCCCAGGTCGGCCACTCCCCCTCCATATCTTTGAGTTTCGCTACCGAATCATGATGAATACGATTCTGGAGAGCGATCGCCGTTTTGGGGTACTGATGTGGGACCCAGCCCAGGGCAGAGCTGTGAGCGTGGGCTGCTGTGCCGAAATTATTAAGTTTGAGCGGATGCCGGATGACCGGATGGGCGTGCTGTGTCTGGGGCAGCAGCGGTTTAGAGTTCTAGACTATACCCGTGAGAAGCCGTACCGAGTCGGGCTGGTGGAGTGGATTGAGGATGAACCCCAGAAGAAAAATCTGGCGATGCTCTCGACGGATGTGCAGACGCTGCTAAAGGACGTGGTAAACCTCTCGGCTAAGCTCACGGAGCAGGAAATTAAGCTGCCAGAA
>JAKRSB010000034.1 GCA_022402525.1 Thermosynechococcaceae cyanobacterium MS004 | reverse complement strand
AGCATTCTACGCCGTCCCAACCCTGCACTCAATCTTTTGTCAGTCAATCAGGTTGTTGCCTTATAAAACAAAAAATGGCTGAAAGCCTCTCTATGTATAGGTTTCAAGCATTTTTGGCAAAATTGGCTATAACCCATACGGTGTAGGGCTTTTAGCGATTTTGAGAATTAAAAAGCAACAGGTCTATTAACATATACAGCAGTTTTCAGTGATATAGGAGACAGTCTAATGAGTCCTAGATTTTAGAAGTATTTAGCAAAAAGGTGTTGTCAATTTAGGTGTCCTTAATGTGACCGAAAACCGCTGTATGTCTCACAATACCTGGTGCCACAACTGTGAAAAGGGGCTGTCGTGGTGATGGATAACCTAACTGCCCACAAAGTAGAAGGCATTGCGCCTTTAATTGAGGCGGTGGGAGCAAGCGTTTTGTACATCTCCCCTTATTCTCCAGAATTTAACCCGATTGAGCACTGGTGGTCACAGCTGAAAGCGTTTTTGAGACAGTTCTCGCCGACCACTTCGCAAAAAGTGGACATGCTCATTAAAGTAGCAATGAGTTTAATGAATCCGAGCCATCTACGAAACTGGTTTGCCCACTGCTGCTACTGTCTCTCATAAGATTGAAAACCGCTGTAGGCAAAGTATTTCAGAAGTTACTCAAGTTATTTTTGTAAGGTTCTTAATTTTAACCCCTTGCCCTCAGTAAGAGTTCAACAGCATTGACTGGCATAGGTTTCGCAAACAAGTACCCTTGACCCATTTCGCATCCTAGACTAATCAGCAATTCAAGTTGTTGTTCTGTTTCGATTCCCTCTGCTACAACCCTGATTCCCAGTTCATTACTCAAAGTAATGATGGTCTTGACAATCTTATGATTACGAGAACCTGTCTGCATTTGACTTACAAAAGAACGGTCTATTTTTAACGTATCCAGTGGCAATCGATGCAGATAGTTGAGCGATGAATAGCCTGTTCCAAAATCATCAATACTAATTTGAATCTCTCTTGCCTGGAGATTAGTCAGAACTTCAATCGTTTTGGAAATGTCCTTAACCAATACACCCTCTGTAATCTCTAAATTTAAGGATCGGCTCTCCAGACTTGTTTGAGACAAAACCATATCGACATACTCAATAAAGTTGTTTTGACCTAACCCTTGGTCTGTCAAATTAACACTAATTTTCAACGCTTCTGCACTAGGAAACTGCCTCTGCCACTGTGACAACTGTTGACAAGCTGTTTTGAGTGTCCAATAGTCAAGTGAAACAATTAAACCTGTCTCTTCAGCTAGTGGTAAAAAGCTAGCTGGAGAGATAAATCCTAAGGTCGGATGATTCCAGCGAATTAAGGCTTCGAATCCAACCCAATTCAATGTACTTAAGTCAAGAATAGGCTGATAATAAATAATAAATTCCTCCCGTTCCAAACCTTTACGCAAATCGCTTTCTAGGTCAAGTCGTTCTCTTACTTCAACATGCATTAAGGTATTGAAAACTTTGTAATTGTTTTTCCCCTGACTTTTGGCTTGATACATCGCGGTATCAGCATCTCGCAACAACTCGGATGCTTGAGTATAGTCCGAGGTTCCAAACACGATGCCGATGCTGGTCGTTATAATAATCTCGCGTTGTTTCAGTACTATTGGAATTTGAAATTCATTTAAGATTTTTTCCGCAACTTGAATCGCATTTTGAACGCCAGGAAGGTCTTCTAGTAAGATTACAAACTCATCCCCACCTAATCGAGCTACTAAATCAACTGCACGAATCTTTGACTGAAGTCTCTGTGCTATCTTCACTAGGAGCTGATCACCCGCCAGATGTCCCAAACTGTCGTTAATGTTCTTAAATCGATCTAGATCCATAAATAAAATCGCGAAGGTATGAATCTCAGCTCTTTGGACTCTAAGGAGAGCTAATTCAATCCGCTGGATAAGTTGGCTTCGGTTAGGTAGCTGGGTGAGGGAGTCATGGAGAGAGTTATAGAGTAGTTGAGATTCAGACTCTTTGCGCTCAGTAATGTCCTGGGAAATGCCCACAATTCGATTGATGATCCCGCCAGGGTCTGGAACCGGAAAAGTCTGCTCCCAGATCCATCGCAGCGTTCCATCGGATTGTAAAATTCGATATTCATGATTCCAACCCACATACCGTTGGCGTTGGATCAAATCAAGAACACGATCGCGATCTTCAGGATGAACAGACTCTAAATAGCTTTCCGGACGTTCATAGAGACTAGGGCAACTTCGACCCCAGAGGATTTCATAGGTGGGGCTGACATAAAGGATCTCGGTCAGCTCTCTGTCTGCAATCCAAAAAACGTCCTGTATATTTTCTGCTAGCTGTCTGAAGCGAGTCTCGCTTTCTTGGAGCGCTTCTTCTGCAATTTTACGTTCAGTAATATCTCTAGAAATACAGAGTATCGACTCAATCGATTGGTCAGCGGAGAACTCTGGGACAATCGCCATTTCAAAAGTCCGTAGCCCTTCTAAGGTAGGCGTATTAAATTCAATCACCTGCTTTTGACCTGAAGACAGCAATCTTGCCGCTGCAGATTCCCATGCATTTACCATAATCTCATCCATTCCAAGGTCGCTACAGGACTTACCTAGGAAATTTTCAGTCGGCATCCCGTTTAAAGCTGCCAGCGAAGGACTCACATACAGGTGTTTTAGATTCAAATCGAACCGCTCGATGATGTCAGGGGAATTTTCTACCAGATTGCGAAATTGCTTTTGAGACCCTATAAGCGCAGCTTCCGCAACTTTGCGATCTGAGATATCCTTGGACACGATGAGCGCAGTGGTTTCGGTCATGGGCGAGACCGTGGTTGAAAAGAAAAATGTTCTGCCGGATTTTTCGTAGGAAAATTCAGTTTCAACTGTTCTTTTGTTAGCTATACAGGTTTGAATGGCATCGTGTAAAACTTTGGCCATGGTGGTGGGGAAGGTCTCATAAGTAGTTTTCCCTATCATTTCTGTCGGGGGGATGTAAAAGCCTAAGGTATTCGTCGGTGCAACTTTAAGGCAACGACCTTGGATATCTCGAATGACCACCAAATCTGTCATAGCTCGAAATACCGCAAGTAGTTCTGCTTCCGAATTTCGCAGCGATACCTCGATGCGCTTTCGGCCAATCGCTGTCGCCAAAATATTTGCGATGCCTTTGAGGAAGTTCACATCCTCCTGGGTGAAATTCCGCCTTTGAGTTGTGTACGCTCCCAGTACCCCAAATGGCCGATCTCCTCCGTGGACAATGACACTGATTCCACTGACGACCTGATGCTCTCTTAGAAGCGAAGATCCTTGAAATCGTAGCTCCGTCTGTAAATCTTCGACGATAACGGGTTCTTGGTTCGTGAGAATATAAGTCGTTTGGGAATCAGCATCAATTGCTAATATGACCTCCCCAACCAAGCCATGTTGCCACCCCACTCCCGAACATAGCAACAGCCCTTCATTCTCAGGTAGAATCTCCAGGATCTTGCTGTATTCCACTGCTAAATTTTCTGCAACTATCGATGTAATCCTGTCCATCAGCAAGGATAAATCTGTTGCTGCAAGTGCCTCCTGCCCAAGTTGAGCAATTGCTGATTGCTGCCTCGCTCTGGCTTGCAATGACAATTCTGCTTGCTTGAGCCTGTTGATGTCGGTATGGCTCCCCAGCATCCGTAGGGGATTGCCATTTTCATCCCGTTCTACAATACGACCGCTGGATAAAATCCAGAGCCAGTCGCCGCTATTGGTCCGTTGCCTAAACTCTGTTCTATAGACTGGAATCTCACCCGCAAGATATTGCCGAAACGTTTCGGTAACTTTTCCGTGATCCTCAGGATGGAGGCGCTCGGCCCAGCGGTCCAAGCTTTCCCTAAAGGTTTTGGGGTCGTAGCCCAACATAAGGGCATATTCCGGGGTGACAATTTCTTCCCCTGTCAATATATCGAGGTCATAAATCCCTTGATTGGCCGCACTGACCGCCATCCTCAGTCGCGCTTCGCTTTCTTGAAGAGCCAGTTTATTGCGTTTAGTTGCGGTAATGTCTCTGACCAGAAATAGCACCTCATCGGAGCCACAAACCACACAGCGGGCTTCTTCGTAGTGCAGCTCGCCCTGAATCCAGAGGGAATACTCTTGATTTTGCGTCCTGCCCGTCCGAAAGGCTTCTTCGATCATAGCAACCCTTTCCTGGGCCAGTTCGAGGGGGAGAACCTCCACGAGGTGTTTACCCAGATGCTGATCGATGGGAGCAAGCAGGGTAACATCATTTTTTGGCACAATACTGCGATAGATCCCATCGCGGCTAACTCTTAGGATTAAGTCAGGAATAGCGCTCAGCACAGCTTGATTGGTATCTAGGGCCTGGCGCAACTGTTTTTCGGTTAGTTTGCGATCACTAATATCAAAAATAGTGCCAACAAAACCAACTATGTCCCCAAGGGCATTGCGCTCCGCTGCCACCTGCCCCAAAACCCAGGTAGGCAGTCTTCCGGTTTTCTGATAGCGACACTCCACCGTCAGAACACGATTAGGATCGGTTAGGATTGTCCATCCCTTCGAGATTTTTTTTCGGTCAGAGGGATCAAGGCCATCGAACCAACTCAACTGCGGCGTCACTAAAGGATTCAGCCCGGTAATTTCACACCACCGCTCATTCACGTAGGTATATTGTCCAAGCGCATCGGTTCTAAAGATGCCGACCGGAGTAGCGTTCGCCAAGGCCGCATAAAACTGTTCGCTTCTGCGAAGGTCCGCTTCAGTCCGCTGCTGTTCGGCAAGTTGGGTTTGCATCTGTTGATAGGCCACGGCCTGCTCGACCTGCTGCTCTAGCTCCAACGTTCGGGCTTCCAATAGCGCGATCTTTTCTGACTCTAGTTGAGAGACTCTGGTTTCTAGAACCTCCGTGAGGGCATAGAGTTCTTTCGGATCGAGCACTTTTAAGAGGCTCGTTTGGGTCACAATACCCAGCAGTTCCCCCTGTTCTCCGACGACGACCAATCGACTGATAAAACGCTGCAACATTAGTTGATGCACGTTCCACAGGGTGTCTTCTAAGTGAATGGTGAAGAGGGGCGTACTCATCACTGTTTCAGCCACAATGCTTTCTGGGATTAGGCTGAGTGCCTGAAACTGCACCAGGTCGCGCTCGGTGATCAACCCTAGGGGAATCGGCGAACTCGAAGCATTCTCGGTGCCTTGGACAATGACCACCGAACTCACCTGATGTTCGGTCATGAGTGCAGCAACCTTCAGGATGGAGTCGAGAGGGGAAGCGCAAATGACGTCTGAGGTCATAACTTCCTGCACCCGCCGGAGCCTCAGCAGGTGAGCAGGACTTGCAATACGTTGCAAACTCTCGTGGGTTAATAACCCGACCAATAAACCTTCCGGGTTCAGAACAGGAAGATGCCGAATGCGATGCTGATGAAATAGATTGGCTACGGAGAAAATATCAATGCATTCTGTTTCGCAGACAGTAATGACGGGATGAGTCATCACCTGACGCATGGGCAAATGCAAAAAGGACTGTTCATGAGCGGTTAGGCGCACCACATCCCGCTCTGTCAAAATACCTAAGAGACGACCCTCTTCAACGACCAGCACGCAGCTAGAGCGCATTTCGATCTCATGGGCCTCCCTTTCTTCCCAAGTCTCTTTGACGAATGGATAGGTGGTACGGAGGCCGCTCATGAGATGGATCGCTTCAGCGACAGGGGCAATTGGACCGACCACTAAGGGATGAGGGATGATGACAGATTGAATTTCATTAGGGCAATTGAGCAATGAAAGTTTCATAGATAGCTGTTCTCCATCTCGAATCCGCCTCGCCCTCTGATCATCATTAGAGTTGTTGCTTTATAAAACGGAAAAACCTTGAACGTCTTCCCCAGAGAGCATTTCAGCAATTTCCATAGAAAAGACCTATAATCTATTCTAGTTAAAGGTTTCAGCGATTTTTGGATTTAAAAGGCAACAACTTTATTATTTGGCCTATAGATCTAATTGTATGTACTTATGGAGAGGCAGTAGCAATCAATAATTCAGAAAAACTTTCATCCGTTGAGTTTTGACCTATAGACACCTTAATGCTAACAAGGCCTAAGGGGAGCGAAGCTATCATGTGGGGCAAAGTAGAGTAAAGAAGTACCCGTACGCAAGGCTTTTTGCCGATATTAGAGTTGTTGTCTTATAAAACAGAAAATGGCTGAAAGCCTCTCTATGTATAGGTTTCAAGCATTTCTGATAGAATTGACTATAATCCATACGGTGTAAGGCTTTTCGCGATTTTGAGAATTATAAAGCAACAGGTCTATTATTTTGTTAAAGTCTACATATTGGCCCAAGCAAATGCTTTGAAAGTCTTTCTAGCACAGCTTGGCATGAGTAGGCTTATCATCTAGATTCCTAGAAGTCAGGCATCATGCTTATAGCCGTTAGTGAATAGCTGGTTTACTTACGCCGCTCTCTACTAGTGTCCTTAGGCGACTCTCCAGAGGTCGTTGGCTGGCCTTATGACAAGGCTTTGGGCGATCTCTCGGCTGGGGTTTGGCACGGGTGAGCGGAGGAATATCTGGAATTATTTGGACTCTAGCGAAACTCTAGCGAACAGGAGTGATGAGGGAGGGGCAGAAGGGCGATCTCGCTCGGCTGCGTTCAACTCACATCTACCCCAATCATCGCCCATCCCACACACACAGGGGGCTAACAGGATGGGCTTTACGTCCACGGCGAAATCCAAAACGCCCATCCCACACATGCAGGGGCTAACGACCTAATGAGAAAGCCCGTCTCTCGCCTGAGTGAGGCCCATCCCACACACGCAGGGGACTAACCTTTCGGTAGAGACAGGTAAAACGTCTGTAACGCGCCCATCCCACACATGCAGGGGGCTAACAACCTACACGGGCCTAGCTTTTCCGTTCAAACCGCGCCCATCCCACACATGCAGGGAGCTAACGTATTGCTGACGGCCCAGGCTCCCAAAAATAGCACGCCCATCCCACACATGCAGGAGGCTAACGTTTAGTTCAGCCCACTACACTCATCCAGCCCAGCGCCCATCCCACACATGCAGGGGGCTAACCCTCTCAATAATCGCTGCTTCTCTCTGGGCAAGGCGCCCATCCCACACATGCAGGGGGCTAACAATCCCCAGCCTCGCAGCCGAGCGCCTTACAGAGCGCCCATCCCACACATGCAGGGGGCTAACGGCACTGGCCTGGGGGCAAATCAGCCGCAAAAACGCCCATCCCACACATGCAGGGGGCTAACTGGGTTTAGGGAAGGGGATATCCCAGATGACGTAAACCCATCCCACACATGCAGGGGGCTAACACTTCCGAAACAACGTAAATACGTTATGTTTTCCAAAAAATGTCGTTTATGTGTTTAACTGATCGCCCGTTCGCGCTTGCGGTTTCGTCCGCCCCTAGATTTTGAAGGTTCTGCGTTTTGTGAGATTTGGGAGTCAGTTTTACCCTTTCCCCCTTGCTGTCTCTTTCGAGACTGCCCATGCTCCGTAGATTTGGGCTGTTTAACGTCCGCTTGCGGCGATTTCAGACTCTCCTGTTCTACCTTGTCCTGCTTCCGCTTGTCAATCAAAACAGCACCAGTTTGTGCAGCTTTCTCTTTAATCAAGCTCACAAACTGAGCAGTCGCTGACTTTGCTCGTTTCGTATTTTCTTCAGCAATGACTTCTGCTTGATTTGGCAAATACCCTCCCTCTCCATCCGGTCGTGGCAAAGGCGCTGGTAAAATCCTGGGCACATACGACTCAATCGTTATCTCTGCACTGCTGTGGGCTAACCACTGGGCGTTAAACTGCTGGTGACGCCGCGTTCGCATCTTGGCTTGACGGTGCAACTTAGTGATCTTTGCCTTAACTTTTTGCCAGTTTGATGATCCATATTCCTTGCTAGACAGGACATCTTGCAGTTTCTTTATCCTCGCCTCAATTGCCTCATTATCCTGATGATCAACCAAGACTGCATCACTTTTCCAAAGATGCTCAGTTCCCGTCGTTATAGCAATTTTTCGTAAACCAGCCGATTGTTCTCCTTGATAAAACTGACCTGATATCTGCAAATAGGTCTTCCCATCCCGTTCTAGCAGACAATAAGCCCCAGGAATTGCATAAAATTCGGCAGCAGCTTCTAACCCCTTAGATTCCGCCAACTTCAAAACTTTTTCGGTGGGATTTGTTTTTAATTGCTCAGCAGTTTTGGCTATGAGCGGGATCAAATGCTGTTTCAGTCCATGTACTTTGACGGAGGACATCCCCAACAGCTTCACAGTCCCATCGGCTGAGAGTTTACAGTGATGACGGAACCCATCGTAGTCCAGGGAAGTGATAGGGTTCTTTTTCCCTCTGTATCTAGGTTTACCTCTAACCCCTTTCAGGTACTGCTCCCAGCTACTCGCCAGTCGTTTGATGACGGACTGGACTAAGCCACTCGGCAAGTTTCCAGAATCATAGCCACGAATTGCAGTGAACGGTTTCTTCAGCGATATATGGCCATAACCATTAATCGGAGGCTCCTTTAGCCAATTGCTCGGAACGATTTGGCAGCACGGTCTAAATTCAACATTGTCCTTATCCCAGGATTTCGTTTTATCAATCCGCTGATCTCTACCAATACGGCAAACCATTCCCCAGCTCCCACTATGCTGCTGCATCTCAAGGGCGACTGGATGCGATAAATCCCAATCTCCACAATCTTCTTTCTCATCGACTTCAAGACATTTTTGCAATCTCAGCCAATGCTGTCGCCACTCCAATATATGAAGCCCATCATTCCAAAGTCGTGCCGCTGACTCTAGCCAATCTTGAGGGACTTTATTCGGATACGGATATTCAAAGGTTTTCGGAAAAAGACTCATAAGTGTCTCCAATCAGCGAGCTTGGCGATTTTTCCAGCCACATTTCTAACTGGATCGTTCTGCTACGATCTATCTTGTATACAATTTAAGAACATAGTCTTCTGAATTTCCATAATTCTCTCCCCACAGCCTTTCAAAAGAGGAATCATTGGAGAATTCAAGGTTTTCATAAGGATTTCATAGCGCGGGGCATTTGACTTTGAGCATTCTACATGACGGACAAACCTGGGAAGTCGTGGATATGACCTGGGACGGCTGGATCGCGGTTCTCGTGGAAGATGGTTTCCGCACCCACCACAGAACTTTTTTACCCTTCCAAGAATCTATCCAAGCTTTTGTTAAATCCCCCTCCACAAGCTTGCAAAGCATACGACACAAGCACCTGCTGAATTAAATCCATGCCCCTCACCCTCCGCTCTGAAATCATCCTGGTCTTCCGCGATCGCATTCACAAAGACACCCACTTCCGGCTCTCTACGGACGAGTTGCAAGCACTCGTAAACGGGTTTATAGATGAGCTGAAGGGGGCAAAGACTAAGAAGAAGATTCAGATGCTCTGTGAGGCTGAAATCAAGCTGCTGGAGGAGGGCTACCCACAAGCGTCCGTTGCTAACTACCTGTCAAAGTACAGAAAGGCGATCGCCATTGCCATCGAAGGCGGGAAGCTCCCGCTGACTAAGACCACCAGCCATCACTACATTCACCAGCAGCGCGTGACGGGCATCGAGGAAAAGCGCCATGAGCATTGGGCACTGACCTATTTGAAGTATTCGCCTGAAGTGTATGAAAGCATCGATAAGCGACCTCAACCTACAGTCCCAGACAAGTCACTAAATCTAAGCTTGGTTCCGGTGCAGCCCTACCTAGACCTACTCCGCGATTTTCTGCGAAACAAAGGTAAATTCGAGGCGCGATGGTTGGCGACGGCCATAGCGGGGCTTACAGGCAGACGCTTTGCTGAAGTTATCCCTAAGGGGACATTTGCGCTAACTGAGCATCCCCATCTGCTGCACTTTGAGGGGCACCGAAGGAGAGGGGCTGGACATGGAGAGGGCTACAACATTGTGACGCTGCTTCCTGCTGCTGAGGTGTTAGAGGCCATTGGACGGTTGCGGAAGTTACCGGAGGTTAGGGCGATCGCCAAGCTCAAGGGGTCTGCTCTATCCACGGCGCTCAATACCTTTCACCGAAAGCTCAATTCTGCCTGTGGCAAGGTGCTGATTCAGGTCGTGCCGCCACTGGAGGGGAAGAAGGCCGTTTCGGTTCTCGATCTGCGGAGTCTTTATGGGGCGATCGCTGTTCATTTGTTCTGCCCTGAGCGGCAAGATGAGGATGCTTTTGTCCAGCACTTCCTGGGCCACGTCATGGATTCCCCAGC
This sequence comes from Thermosynechococcaceae cyanobacterium MS004, assembly GCA_022402525.1. Lineage (GTDB taxonomy): Bacteria > Cyanobacteriota > Cyanobacteriia > Thermosynechococcales > Thermosynechococcaceae > JAAURS01. Next base: position 15,091 of record JAKRSB010000034.1, on the reverse strand, counting down.
AAAGGGGCACTATTTCGGCTATGCCCTCAGTGATGGCCAGGGCGCACTACTCAGATCGAAGGGGGTGTTGCTCGATAGTGTGCCGGAACTTCCGCTAGGGATGCCAGAGAGAGCGCCTATCGGTGAGCTGGATGATGAGCTGTTGGCCGTTGACCTTGATCAGCCGAGCGCGGCGGCAGCAGATGAGAAGCCTTTGCCACTGGCACTAGAGATTGAGCCACTACTGACTGAGGCGGAGTCGGTTGAGACGGCTGAAGCTAGACCCAAACGGGGGCGGCGCAAGGGCGTGGCGGCGGAAAAGGTCACGCCTGAACCCCAGCATGTGCCGGACGAGTGGCGATCTGAGCTTGAGCGACGGCTTGAGCAAATGAGGGCTGAGTTTGAAGCTCAGATCCAAGAACTGCGGCAAGAGTCCAATATAGGTTGGTTCGTGCGGCGGGTTGAAGGGCTTGAGCGCGAAAACCTAGCGCTACGGCTGGAACGGGACAAAGCTATGGCCTCGGTGCCAAAGTCCGATGAGGCTGAGATTGAGCGGCTGAAGCAAGAGAATGAGGCGATCGCTCTTGAGCTGAAGCAGGCTCAGGAAAAACTCGATACCTTCAAGCGATTGCTTAACGGGGGCACGGCGGAAGAGAGGGCAGCGGAATCGGGCGATGCGATCGCTCAGCAGCAGACAGCGGATGTTGTGGCAGTAGTGGAGCAGAAGCCAGCGGCGGTTAAAGCTGAGGGGGCAGCGGCGATCGTTTCTCAGAGTGCTGGAGGGAGCGCGGAAGTGACTACGGGGGTGAGAGCAGGGCCGAAAGCTGGGAGAGCCTTCAAACGGGCTGAGGCTATATTCCTGGCTATCAAGGACTGGAATCGGCAAAACCCCTTTGAGACTTTTGTCCTCAATCAAGGGCTAATGGAGACAGTCTTTAGGGTTCATCGTCAGGCGGTAAAGGATTTCTTTGACGCATACCAGAACGAGCTTTGGGAATATCACCAGGAGATTGGAATGGAGTCCCCGAAGTGGCACAATCGGGGCAAGGATACCGAGAAGCTGAGGGCGTTCGTGAAGGGGAGGATGGAGGGGTTATGAAGATTCATCAGCATTCAGAATCAATCATAGAGAGAGATAGGAAGGCTTTAGAGCCTTTCAAGCAAGGGTTTTATATTAGAGAAATTCTCTAAAAAACGTCAATTCAATATTAGGTAATTATATTAAGTATCCATAAAATTTCTTAAGACATTCTGCACGAAGACCTGCTTTATCATATTTCTTAATTAAACTTTTTACAATCCAAGTTGTTGGAATAGTCACACTAGCTGATAGCAATCCACTTTTCCAAGGCAAAGAAAGAAACTCTATACCAAATAATGTACTTGCGATGGAAACTCCAGAAGGAACTAACATATTTTCAATAATAGGAACTTTTGTTGTTTTTTCTAATTCTTTAATACGGGGATTTATTTTATCTTCAGTAGCTTTTTTTAGTTCGAGAAGAAAATGATTTTCGTCAAGAATTGTCTCTTTTCCAACTTCCTCGATAATTGACTTAAAAGTTGTTCTCCATTCATAAAAAGCATCTTCATTATTTCTAAGATCAATTATGTCTTTGAAACTTGCTTTTCCGATTCCAGGTAAATTATATTTGAATAATGTTTCGGTAACTCGATGTTCAACATTTCTTGCCACAAGATTTCTATAAGCCACTTTATGATCTTGTCTAAGAATTTCAAAAAATAGAGCGTCACTAGCTACAGGTACAAGATCAATTTGAGTACATATTTGACCAAAAAGCTTGGCAGATTCAACATGAGGATATAACTCATAGTCAAACATGCCGTTCTGGACAGCTATGTCTCTAAGAGGACGGTAGTATTCATCATGTAAGGGTTCCTCATCTAATGCATCAAGTTCTTCATTAGCTAATACTTGAATATCTTCAAGATCTAGAATAAAAGGAACAGGCATTAGTATAATATCGTTTCCATTTAGTGCAGGAGCAATTTCAGCTAGGACTAAGAGGGATTCTTTCAATTCAAGTTTAAACTTATCATTAATAAAATCAATTTTTAATAAATAGTAAGTAAAATACACTGACGCAACTGGATCAGGTAGTATAAAGCTTGGACAATATAAAAGAAATTTTCTAGAGTCAGAAAATAATTTTTTATAATCTAATTTTTCTAGAGGATTAGTTTCTCCATAGAAAGAGCCAAAAACTAAATAACGACTTTCATCTAACCCAGCACTTCTAATTTTTTCAGCCTCTAGCCATCCAGTATAATAAGAAGCTAGAAGCTCACAAAATTTGATAATAAGATTTTCATCTTCAATCAGAGCATGAATTGAATTTTGACAGAGCTTATCACCGATTAAGTTTTCAAAAATATCTACCACTGTCATTGAACTTTTCCTCCTCCATACATATAAAGAAGACAACTTAAATATCAGGACTGTTTCATTCTAAATTTTGATTTTATAAATCTACGAGAAAACGCTATTTCAGGCTTGGAGAACTCTATAAATTAATGGCTGGAATCACCTAAATTCGCTCTCTAAATCTAGAATAAAATGACTCTGACTTAAATATAGTAAAAAAATTTAATATGTTTGCCAATAAAGTACTCATTCGCAAGCGAGCTGGGTATCAAACCTCAAATATTATAAAATAATTCTAAAGTCACAAGAGACGAATAAAGTAGTTCAGAAATTCAATACTGTATTTATAAATAATTATTTCGAGTTTAATTGAATTCAATAAATTTAATCCATAAAGATTCTCCAGGAAACATCAATCTTAACAACGAGTTTTCCTCAAATCTTTTAGGGTCAAAGGTTACTTCAAATTTCTGACTTTCAAAAGTGAGTTCCCAAACTTTAGACTTCAATAGAGTCCAAGTAAAACCCTTCTGTTTCAGTAATACCGAGGTTGTCAGCATCTTTTCTATATCACTCAAATTGAAAGCAGATGAAACTATCGGCTGACTAATTTCTGCTAAGTCTGCCTCAATGTCCATCGTCACCATATCCTCAAGATCTGGTTGCCGCGAAGGGGTAATTAGCAGTTGATCAAAACCCGATAGCAGTACATCCTCTTCTTCTGGATCGACACTCATAGTGGCTTGCTCAATGAACGTCGGCACACGCGCCAAAATCGGTTGGAGCTTTCCCACTACTGTCGTGAATGATTGAATGCGATCGCGCAGCTTCTTATAGACCTTTGCCTCAACGGTGCCGTCATAGTAAAAGTTATGGATGATGACAGTGGGATAGCGTTGTCCAATCCGGTCGATCCGTCCAATCCGCTGCTCAACCCGCATGGGGTTCCAGGGCATGTCGTAATTGATCAAAACGCCACAGGTTTGCAGGTTCAAACCTTCACTGGCGGATTCAGTACACAGCAAGATTTTAATATCGGAGTCCTTAAATCGCTGCTTAATCAGGTCTTTTGAAACCTTTGACCACTCACCGTCAACCAGTATTTCCCCACTACGTCCTGAGTAACAGGCAACTTGGGATCCATATAGCTGACGCAGCTCTTCGCGTAGAAAGTCCATTGTGTCGGTGTATTGGGTGAAGACAATCGCACTTTCACGTTGGGCAAGCTCCTGGCGTAGTGTCTGAAGGAAGTGGGAGAGTTTGCTGTCTTCCCCAGTGCTGCCAAATTGTCGCAGCAGATCTTGAAGGTATTCAATTTCTTCAGGATGGGCAGGAGTCATATACTCCTGAAGTCCGTCCAGAATGGCATCTTCCGCATCATCCAAGTCAGCTAAATCATCTTGGGTGACTAATGCTCCTTGACCGGATAAGAGGCATTCAAGCCGCCGCTCTAGTGATTTCTGGATTGCAAAGAACGAACTGGTCAGTCGCTTACGGTAGAGGGTCATGAGGAAGCCCAAGGCTTTTCGATTTTCCTTTTGGGCTAACTGGTAAAAGTGCCGGACATAGTTGCTGACTTGTCGATACAGTTCTGCTTCGCGCTTAGGCTCCAGGGTAATGGCTTTGTCTTCCACCACCCGTTGCGGAATATCCCGCTCAAGTAGACCTAAGCGGTAATACTGGCGGAGGGTATCGCGGGTATGACGGAACATCAGGTCTTTCAGTGGCATGTTCACCATCAAGAACTGACGCGATGCCTCCATAAATCCCTTATCTTGCAGGTAAAAGCGATCGCTGACAATTTTTTGGCGACCTTTCCAAACGTCTTCTACACGAGCCGCTAACATGCGATCGCGTTGGTTTAGCGTCTGCTGAAGACGGGGGCAGTTCTGGCCTCCACGGGCAAAGTAATCGGACGACATTGTTTGCCAGAAATTAAGCAGGTGACGATCCGGTTTTTGGGAGAGTGAGGCAAAGTAGTCACAAAAGGCATCTCCATAAGACCAATAACCTTCTAGCCCTAAGACATGCAGCAAATCAAAGACCTCAATCGGGTCAATTTGCATCGGGGTAGCGGAGAGCAAAATTAACGATTGGGTTCTCTCCCGAAGCTGCTTGAGGAGCTGGAGCAGACGGTTAGGGGTGTCTTTACGATTTTGAGGGGATTTGCGCCGTGCGTGATGGGCTTCATCTACGACAATCAGATCCCAAGGTTCTGAGTCTAGGAGTTCCTTGCTACGCTCCTGGCGGCGTACAAGATGGCTAGAGGCCAAGATTAAGTCTTGGGCATTCCAAGGGTTGCCCACGGGTTCTACGGAAACACCAAAGGGATCGGTCAGGGTGTTCTGTCCGTAGCTCCAAAAGTGCAGGTTGAATTTCTCTCTAAGTTCTTCTTGCCACTGTGACTGGACGCTGGCTGGAGCTAGCACCAACACTCGCTTTACCTTCTTTGAAACAAGCAGGTAGCGCAAGATCAAGCCTGTCTCAATGGTTTTACCTAGCCCAACTTCATCCGCAATTAGGAAGCTACAGGGAAAGGTTGCTGCAACTCTTCGCAGTATTTTGATTTGGTGGGGCCAGGGCTGAATCGGAATAGTCTTCAGGCAGAAATCTAAGCACCCAGGATCTTCATGCAGTCGGGATAGTCGCTCAAAGAATTCTTGCTCTTGTGCCAGTTGCTCCGGTGAAATCTCAATTTCTTCCGGCTCAGTCTCAGTCTCTTGCAATGGCGCTTCTGGCTCTGGCGGCAGCGATCGCGTATCTTGTTCGGTTTCCTGACTCCAGGTCGGCTTTGACCGTGGAGCATAGCGCAAGAGTTTACGCTTGACTGCCTCTGGTACATCAAAGGTACGAACGTTGGGCATCAGGTTATGCCATAGCTGCTCGAATCGGGACACTTCTTCTTGGACGCGCTGAAGGTCGCGATCGCCTTCCCAGGAGCAATACACATGAAAGGACTCAACATTATTCTCCCAGCCCCCTCCTGATTCATTATTGGAGCCATTGGTAGCAATCTGCTGGCCTTCTGCATCGGTGAAGATGCAGACCTTCTCGTGAAAAATATAGTTCAGGTCAAGGGTCTGCTCTGGATTTTCAGGCTGTCCATTTTTCTTGACTGGGATCGCAATGCGGATATCCAAGCGACCGGACTGGATCAGCCAGCTCAGTATCTCAAGGCGCTTGAGTTGGGCAAAATTTGTGGGGGGTTGTAGTTCTGCGTCCAGGCGCAGGGCGATCGCTTCCCTTAGCTCATAGCCTTGGCGAATCGCCTGTAGATCGTCAGGGCTAAACTGACAGCTCATAATCAGGCGGATATGCCCATCATTATGCAGCATGGCTCCCAGACCGCTGGCAACCCGACTGAGAATGGAGCTATTGAAAAAGCCGGATTTGCGATCGTACTGGACTGAGCGCTCTAATGCCGGAATGTAGAAATCGGCAATAGGGTTGTTTGTGTCACTGGCGTAGTTAATGCGCCAAGGGCGATTCTTTAAAGCTGATATTTCTGTCCTAGTAGACATTAAGGAATTACCTCAGACAGGAGGACAACGTGCAGATTCGATAATTTTTTGAGTTGAGCGTCGTTTGTCACAAAAGTAGTACATCGCGCTTGGACTGCCGTGGCTGCATGAATAGCATCGGGAAGCTTCAGACCCGTTTCAGCCCGTACCTGAGCTGAATCTATTAAAAGTTGACGCAAAATGGGAATAACAGAGACATTCTTACGGGTAACGATGGCTTTTTTGTAAGCAGCTTGTCGTGCTTGATCGTTGTCTTTAATCGGCTTTACAAGTGTTTCTGCCAAAGACAGTTCACTGGTGATAGCAACGTACTGGTTTTGATCAACCCGTTGGAAGAAATCGCTCAATTCTTGGATAAAGGCAGGATAGCTCTCGACGGCATAGATCCAGACGTTGGTATCCAGGTAGATGCGATCGCCCTGAATTGCGCTCAGGAGTCCCATGTATCGCGCTCCTCACGAATAAACCGATCTGCCTCTTCAGGCGTGGCGAAGCTGCCTTTGCCAGTGCCGATGATGCTCACCAAGGGTTCTGAAGAACTGTCTTCTATGCCCTCTACATTTAGGAGGGCGAGTTCAGCCATTAGCCGCCGTTCTCGCTCGACTTCTTCTAAAGCTTCAAGCAAATCTGCTTGCCCCTCTAAAGATTGATTGAGCCAGCTTTGAATTCTCGCTCGACGTTCTTCAATGCTCAGTAACTGGCGTTCATCGATTTCAACCAGAAGTTCGGTGCCATCGGGAATATTAATGGCGTTGGTTAGCTCAATGGTCTGTCCGCGCTTTATTCCTTTAACTTTCATAGGATGATCTCCATTTGGGTTGATGGACGCTAGGAGGAAGGCGTTGCTTTATAGGCTCAGATTCAAGGCTTGTTGCCCTTCTCTCAAGTCTAGTTCTGGCTGCACGTAAAGGAATTTAGCCTGAATTTCATCCATTGAGAGCCACAGGTCAGCCAGGGCTTTTTCTTCGGGAATGCGTTTACGTTCATCACCAATGCGGGGGATGACTTTAAGGGCGACTTCCCACGCTCTCATGAAGAGGTCGTTGCTGATCAGCCCTGTGGCTTTAAGGAAGCGGCGGACGGGTTCTATGCTTTGTTCTTCGAGATAGAGGGTGATGATGGCATGGAGTCCATCAATGAGGTAGGTAGCTGAAAATTCATCGGGGTTGATGGAGAAGGCGTGTTTTTTGAAGCGCTGCTCAGGGGAAAGGAGTTTGCAGCTCCCAGATTTGACTTCAATCAGTTTGAGGGAGCCTTTGAGATCGCTGATGTCGAAGCCACCAATCGCTAAGGCCAATTGACGAGCATCATCGAAGGGGAATTCACGGGCGCGGAAGGCATCCCAGGCAAGAATGTACCAGGTGGTGAGGGGATCGAATCCAGTGGTATCGGTTTGGAGCAACTTATGAAATCGGTAGTTGGCTATGGCCTTTCGCGCTTCAGCAAAGGCTTGTTCGGGGCGGACTTCTTGACCGGAGCTATCGAGAATCGGGTAGTTTCGGCTGAAGACATTTAGGGCAGGGCCAAAGGCGCTCAGGTACAGGTCGATGCCGTCGATGTCGTTAGCTTCAAATTCAGGGGCGCGTTTCTCAACGAGGTTGGCGACTTCGGGACGGAGATCGTCCCACCAAGCTTGTCCGGCGTTGGGGTCACGTTTGCGGCAGACGAGCAGGACGGTACTGGAGACGGAGTTTTTCTGGGCTTGGTGGAGGTTTTGTGGGTTTTCCGTACTGACTGCCCAAGATGCAGTGATTTCAAATCCGGCATCGATCAGGGATTTAGCAAGGACATCCCAGGCACCAGAGTCTTTGTGGTTGAACTGGACAGTCATCACGCCATCTTCGCGGAGGACTCGGTAATATTCAGCGAAGGCTAGCGCCATTTTTGCTTCGTAGTCTTGGTTGGCAAGGTCTTCGGGGCTGGCTCCCATATTGCGAAAGCGGGATGGATTTGCGACGGCTTCGCGGTCCTTATCAGTTAGATCTGACCAGAAAAGATCAGGGAAGATATCACCTAATGTACGCTTTTGCCAAACATAGAAAAAATCAGATAAGTCGGCATATGGAATAGTTGCGTAATAAGGGGGATCAGTGACAATTGCATTGAGGGAGCTATTAGGAATATGAGTTAAAGAATCTGCTGAAGCAGAGTTAATTTGAATATACTTTTGACTAAAATCTTCAAGTCCTGAAATTTCAAATGATCCTGGTTTAGTTCCAAAAAGATTGCAGAGGCTATCGTACTCTGTAGTAAATGCATCAGCACACCAATGCCATAGTTCCCCACTACCTGATACTTCTGGATAATTCCAAGTCAAGTTTAATGCATGTGTTTTTGATGCTCTATCTACAGATGCACGACTTGAGTGCCAGCCGGATAAACGTGAATTGTGGTCAACACACCGATCAAACACTAAAGCTAGATAAGTTGCGATCGCCTCCACTTTCTCTAGCTCATACTCAAGCCGCAGCTTTTCTTTCACCTCATTAATAATTTGGACATACGTCACTAAAGTCAAAAGCTGGCGGGGATTAAAACATTGTTGCCACTCGACAATTCCATAATTACGAATCATTGAATATTGAGGATTTGAAGGAGTTGGCTCATGGCTTAAAAGTCCAAGCTCTTCCCAATATATAGAAAATTTTTCTATGGCTTTTTGTGCTAGCTCAACACCATGTAAATCAATATTTCTTGGTGTAGCAAACTCTAGACTATTTTTCTTTTGCTTGTATGCAACGGCATATAGCTGTTGTCCTAACTTACTTTGCTGACTGGGGGAGCAAATATATTCATTCTCAATCACATTTGTACAGTTAGGACAACGCCCAACACCACGACTAATGGTTGTGGTACTGCCAGGATCATATTCCTCGCCTGACTCCAGTGCGATCGCATCTCCCTTTCCTTTCTTCCCCCGCACCAACTCAAAATCTACCCGCTTCTGCTCAGGATTCGGAATCGGTCGAACTGCATACCAGTCGCTTGTAACTTTTCGAGCCTCACCTTTTCCGGCATAATTGCTCGTCTTACTCAACCACCAATTGGGACTCAATGGCACCACCGACTCACAAGTCGGACACACCACCGTATGCGCCCAAAGATAATTTTGTACTGTCTCGCCCTCTGCGGATGGGAAAAACTCAGTCAGCCGTTTCTCAGCCTCATCACCAACCCACTTCACCCACTTATCAATATCCTTCTGAAGATCTGGCCCAAACTTCAGCGGATACTCGATCGCCGCCTTCATCGTCACCACCGCCACCGGATTAAGATCCGATGCCAGCACATTCAGTCCATACCGCGCCGCCTCAAACGGAATGCTGCCGCCCCCAGCAAACGCATCTAAAACGCTCGGAGTACGAGTTCCCCAGACCTGCTCACAAAGTTCATGCACCTTCTGAATCCGCTCTGGGGTCGGCGGGGTCTTGTAAAGCTTTGTCGTCTTATCCTGAAACCCCTGCACCCGACGATTTAGCCCCAGCAGATATTCAAATTCTTCCATCGAGACATCCGCTGGTAGCAGCGAACCCAACACACTGGCTCGACTAAAAGAGAGTGGCTTACGCGAATACCAACGATGTAGCCCCTTAAACGGATTGCCACCATGCTCGTAATAAACCTGCTCATTCAGCAGCTTCACCGGAAAGATTTTTTCAATAAAAACAGGCTTACGTTTCGGCATTGGGTCAGACCTAGGCAATCACTACTGATCAAGAAATCTCAAAATAGCCATCTTCAGAAACATTTGGCAAAAATCGCCGACCTTCTGAGGGTAACTTTTCTAAAAACAACACCAAACACCACTGCTCTAAATCATCTAGAAAAGCCGCAGAGGGCACAAAAACCGCCTGAACTAACGTAGTGTTGCGAATAAAAGCTGCCGTAGACCTCGCAACATTTTTATCCTTGTAACAATCCGGCGCATCCTGCAACGAGAGTGCAGACCATACCGATTGTTCCCTGAGATCCAGCACATGATCCAGCTTGACCTCAAACCGATAGACCTTCCGCCGATAGGTCTTCGCCGCTAACCCAAGTGTCCGGTTGACTTGAAAGTGTCGGGCGTATTCTGCCAGCGCCACATTCTTCTCTTTAGCCAGATATAGCGTTGGCTCACCCGCAACATTCCAACGATTTTCAGTGCTTCTCCCTGCATAACTGAAGTCATAGATGTCATAGGCTCTACCAGGCGTATCGGGGATGTGTCGGACTGCATAGCCTGACCAGGGCTGAACTAAAGACTGTAAGGACATCCTCTAAAATCCAGTCCCCTCAAAATCAGCCGCCAACGCAGCCATCACAGGCTCAAACTCGCCCAGCCCAATCAAATCCAACCCAGAGCGCCCCCCAAACACAGGCAAAGGCGTTGAAAGAAATTCCTTCAACCCTTCCGGTTTGTAGATTCTAGAACCCAAATCAACGATTTCCTTGAGCTTAGCCATCTTACGCAATAGGTCTTCATCTGTAGGCCGCCGCTCAGCCCGTTCCCAACGACTCACCGTTTTAGGGCTTACTCGCAAAAGCGCCCCCAGACGTTCTTGTGAAAGCGCCAAACCCTGACGAATCTCCACCGGATCTAAAACTGAAGCCATTGCCATAGACATATAACTGGCCTAACTCGCTTTTCAACTCCAATCTAACGCATTGTCTGGACAAAAGTCTAAACTTAACCCTCAGCCATTACCTAGTCAAGCCTTAATCGCCCAACAAAACTCGCATTGCCTTCAGCGCAGGACTACGTTTACCATTCGTCACCTTAGCAAACCAGTAATGGGCTTCCTCATTGCTCATCGCTGTAATGCCCTGACTGATATTGGCAATCCGCTCTGGTTTAGAAAGTGGCTGCAACGCCTGAAACAACAGCGCCACACTGACCCCAGATTCTTCATCCAGCACATACGGCGTTTGACGACTGTAGGTTAGCGTCTTAGGGTCATACTTATTGGCCTTCAGATAGCTGTAGATTGCCTGACGGGTCTGAACTAGAGCATTCCCCTTTAGCCGCCCTAAGCGCTTTGCTGCGGGTCGCTTCTTTTCACCTGATTTTTTATAGGCACACTGATACAGCTCCAAGGCGAAGCTATTGTTATCCAGTGGCACCACTCGTAATTGAAACTCTTGCATCTCAGTACGTTACCCTGAACTGCGCCACCATTCTATCCACAGGGTTTCGACCTAGTGCTTGTTGAATGGCCACAATCTCCGCCCCTTTAGGCTCTAAGGGCTGGGAAAATTCAAAAATCAGCTTGAGCATCACGTTCGCTTGAGTCTCCGAGGTATTGAGCAGCGTATTTATGGTACTAAAAAAGCTCTGGAAGCCTTTTACATTACCCTGATACTCCAGCCGCACAAACTGCTCTCCCGTTTGGAGCGTGACCAACTGCTCTACCTGAACCGAAAAGCGAGTCAGCAGCGGCAGCGCTGTCCCAATTTTGCGATAGTCCATCACCTGCTCAACCGTCAGCTCGAAGCCTCGGATCTCAGTAATCTTGTCATCCTGAATGCGATCGCTCAGGTCATTAAAAACCTTAATCGGTGTCCCGCTCAAATCAAAGATTTCAGGCTTGGCTGCAAATATATTGCCCGTATCCCCAGCAGTCGGCGCAGTATTGGGCACTGTACCGCTATAAAACACAGCCTTAGTTTCAGCCTCCGCAACCTCCCCATTGCCATAGTCTGCCACCACCCGAAAAGGAGTTGTCCCCTGGAGAATCCCTTCATACTCATCGGAAGGCTTGAAATTATCCCCAACAAGCATCCCAGCTTGATAGAGAGCCACTTTTAAGGCTTCCTTAGCTCTCCAGCGTACCCGCACTGTGCGGTCAGTTCCTGCACCTGTCAAAACCTGAGCATTCAGCTCAATTACCTTGGGCTTCGGCGGCTCCAAAATCCCACGTCGATACAGCTCCATCCGCTCTGAGAATTCAATCATCGTCGGAGGCGCTAAAACAGTTCCATCCTCATGGATAAAGAGCTGGTCGCCAAACTTTAAGTCCCACTGCCCTGAAACAAGCCCTTGCCGAATCGTATCCCGCAGCTTAGAAACCTCAGCATCCAATAGGATATTTAGGCTTAAGTCTTTAGCAAAAGCCTCTTTGAGCGCTTTAGTGGTTAGACTTTGTAACCCCGAAGGCCACACTTTCTGGAGCAGATAGGCCGGAGCATAAGGGGCTGCATCTTCAGGTCTGATTTTGGTACAGTCCTTCAGCGCCTTGAGGATAATATCTTGCTGATTGCGATTCCCTTTGACCGTACTGGAGTCTTGAGCCGGAAGGGTATAGTGCATCAATCCCTTGGGCGCTTTAACCACATCATTTGAAGGATAAAACAGATGGCGATAGGCATTAGTCAGCGATATCCTCACGGCTAAATCCATCTCGCCTTCTTTTTGCTTAAGCTGCTTCTGCTGACTCTCAGACAAGTCATCCAGTCGATTTTGGCTCCGCAAAATATTCTGAGTCGCCTTATATTCCCGTGCAATATCCAGCGACCGATCTAGCTCTTGTTGATTCGCCACCAGAAACAAGAGCCGATTCCGAAAGGTACGAAACTTACCCGACTCTCCTGTATTGCCGAAAATCTGCTCTGCGATCACCGGAGCTGCATCCAGTGAGGAGGCAACCGTCGCCTCATTAAAGTCAATGACGCATAGGGCTACTGAATCAGCTTTATCATCCACATCATGGGCACCTTCTGGCCCTGCCACTAAGTCAAAAAACTTTGTCGCAAAGATACTGTCTCGCCTTGTCCTTAAATCTTCCTTCGCTTCTGTGACCCCAACCTGTTCTTTTTCCTCCGCCACAATTTTATTGATGGAGGGTTCTTCCTTAAAACGGGCAATGGTCGTAATCGGGTCAACATCGAGATACCAAGCCACACTAGACAGTTTCTCTATTGCCCGATCAATGAAGCTGATTTCTAGCCCTGGGGTTAGCAAGGACAGGTTCAATTCCGCCCGACGAATCCCCGCAGCGCTCCCTTGATTCAGAGAGTGCAGGAAGATGGTACGACTCACCCAACTAGAAAATGGAGGTTTCCCCGCAGCCAACCACTCTTGATCCTGGACTTGGGCATGAGCTTCTCGGCCAGTGGGGTTATAAATATCAGCCCCAATCGGTTGCCGCATCAATGGACGCTGCAACCGAGACGTTAATTCGCTCGATATCTCTTCTTCAATCCCAATCGGGAAATGATGGGGATGAATCATTGGGATCCATTCCTTCGGAGATTGCCACAGATAGCGCACCAACCGCGCCAGTAAGCGCAAAGCACCCCGTGTTCTCTGAAATTCGGGAATTGAGGCGATTTTTTTAGTGAGCAAATTAAATAGCTCTGGATGAAAGGGGTAGCTATCCTCAATCGCCTGGGAATAGGATGCGTCCTTACATCCATCGGGCAAGTTATGAATTTTACTAGAGCGGTAAACCTGGAGATAGTCTGAAGCAGCATCCTGAGCTGCTTTCTGTTCAATATTGCTGAACAGACGCTGCTTCACGATGTTATAGATTTCAACGTCTGTACTTGGACTCAAAACCCGTTCTTGTCTTGCCGAAGTACGGATCGCTTCTCGAATTTCGGTTGTTTCTTCGGCAAAACTATCCGTCGAAGAGGCCAGCGCATAAACCAGAACCACGTTGTCACAAGCTGAAGCCAAATCCATCAGAGAGAACAAAAAGGCCACGAGCTGCTCGGCAAGGTCGCTCTTTCCCACCACCGTTGCCTTAGCTCTACGAAGATAATGGGCAATCTCATCCAAGACAATCAGCGTCGGCTGACCTTGGAATAAACGTTCCAAAACAACCGTGCCGGGACTCACCTGCTGTTCATCAGAACCGCGCAGCAGACTATACCCCTCTACTTGTCCAACTTGATAGGCAATCTCACCCCAGATCGTCCGTGTCGTAATGCCGCTCTCAGGGTGATATATCCCACTCACTGGATCTAAGTCCTGACAAGCGATCGCCGCTGTTTGAATCGGGCGATCCGGCAACAGTGTTAGATCATCTACAAAGCGGTCTAACCCAGAGATACTGCGTCCTTTCTTAGCAATATGCCAAAGTGCAATTTCATCATGGGTCTTTCCCCCACCAAAGCTGGTTTCTAACCGAATGACGGGGGAGCCTGAAACCGTCTTGGTCAGTCGCCCAAATACCTCTTTGATCAGCGTCCTCAGACCATCAGTCGCATAGGTATTTACAAAAAACCGATCTGCATCTTTATAGACACTGGGTGCATTGCCCTCAACCACCAGGCGCAGCTTAGCTGCAAACAAATCAAGAGACAAATCACCATTCAGGATTTCATCTCTTGGTAAACAGGTATCGAAAACTGAGGGCAACATCTAGATCTTCCTTACTGTTAAATCTTCTTTTTGGCGGAAAGCCTACTCAGCAACGAAATATTGCTCAAGCAAATCTGACCCGCGATCGCCCATCTCCAGCAATAGTCCCTTTATCAGCCTGAGCGCCATCTTGGAGGGATGAGATTTGGCATTCTCCCAGCGGTTGACCGAAATAAACGTTACGCCCAGGCGCTCTGCAAACGCTTTTTGGGTCAACTGAAGGCGCTTGCGTGTCTCGTAGACCAGGTTTTCAGGGGCTTCAATCTGTTTCATGAAACAGGCAATAGGTAGGACTCATATCTTCACTATGCCCATATGATTCTGTACATATATCAGTTGTTAATTTTTCTTGGGTATTCTAACTCCATCGTCTGCTTTTTGCTCTAGGACTCTCCCTCATGCAGCGCTTTCCTCAAGGTCTTATCTATTCACCCCAAGACCTGATTCAGTTCGTCAATAGCGACTTTGCCTGCTGGATGGATCGCTATGCCCTAGAGAACCCTAATGGCTTTACACCGGATGAAGAATCTGACGAGATGCTCAATGCCCTTATCCAGCTTGGTAAAGACCATGAGCAGCAGTTTCTAGACAGCCTTCTCAACCAAGGCGAAGATGTCTATCTGATTGAGAACCGTGGGGCTTTTGAGGCTACTCTTGCCGCAATGAGGGCAGGACACACCTATATCCACCAAGCAGCGCTTAAGCATGAATCTTTCTTAGGCTACGCCGACTTTCTGGTACGAGTCGAGCAGCCCTCCAAGCTAGGGCCCTGGAGCTATGTCCCCCTGGAGTGCAAACTTGCCCTCAGCCCTAAACCCGACTTTGTGCTGCAATCCTGCTGCTACCTGGATTTACTGGAGC
>JAKRSB010000033.1 GCA_022402525.1 Thermosynechococcaceae cyanobacterium MS004 | reverse complement strand
CTTTATCGCAAAAGCTATATTCCTCAAGCTTTTGGCCAAAGTGGGATGCTCCCGAGTAGCTTGCCTAGATACTGCTATAGATGCCGAGAAGAAAGAATCTATATGGTTTGCAAACAAATATTTATCAGGATGTGGTATCACAACCATTTATGAGTGGCACATCAACCGAGGAAGTGTTGGGAATAAGACACCTGGGAAAAAATTACCCAATGGTCAAAAAGTCTCTGATCAGCAGATTACTTTGCCATGACGATACCCTGGCGGGGTTGCCATGTCGTACTGTTCAACTTTACATTCGGGCGAAACGATCAGTCGTGCTTAAACGGACAAGTCCGTTCGTTAATATGCAAGCTAGATCTATTCAGATTTAAGCGCGTAGCACCAAACTCGTTCTTGTGCATATAATATATGCATAGAAGTTGAATGAGATCCGAACAAAGCGGCTATCAACCTGCAAAAGCACGGCGTACGTTTTTCTGACGTTGAGGCAGTCTTGTTTGACCCAAATGCGCTCTCTTTTGAAGACACAACTGCCCAGGGCGAACAAAGATTTGTCGTGATCGGAATGGATCATCTCTGGCGCTTGCTAGTCGTGGTCTATACGCATCGAGGGAATAGTGTTCGTCTGATTTCAGCTCGTTCTGCCACACGCTCTGAGAGACGAAAATATGAAAGCGGAATATGATTTCAGTGAAGCCAAACGAGGTTCTGTTATTCCACAAACAGGTAAAACCCGCATCACAATCTATATTGACGATGACGTGCTAGAAACCTTCCGAGAAAGGAGCGACTCTGCTGGGAAGGGCTATCAAACCTTGATGAATGATGCTTTGCGACAGTATTTGGAAAAAGTTAAGCAGCCCTTAGATGAAGAAACGCTGCGCCGGGTTATTCAAGAGGAGCTTCAGGAACTTCATACAGCGAAATAATTAAGTTTTAATCAGTCTGCTTGCATTGTCTAACCAGGGCATGCAGCGGATGGCCTCAACACTCTGAGTGATGCCTCAAAAATTCTTGCCACCGCTGATGCCCGTGCCGTTGGACCCCGCCAGCGGTTTCTAGTTTCTGGTCATCACATTTCTGCTTTGGTCGCTGAGTTTAAGTTTCAGAGCTTTTGGGCCTCGGTTTTAGGTTTTGTGATTGGAGTGATGGGGCGATCGCCGCTGCACCATAGACGACCTCTGGCACTACACCAAAATCAGCCGGGTCAGCAATGCTAAGAGGCTGTTTTAAAAGTCTCCCCATCTTCTACATTCGCCCCCCAACCCCCCATCCTGGGGGACTTTGGGGGGCAGGTACAAAGCGTTAGAAAGGTTTCAAACAAGCTCTTAATTTTCTGAATGCTTCCCCAATAAGGCGATCGCTAGGATCGCTAGCTCTTTCAGAGTGGTGACGCACCAAGAGTCCGCACCATCCAACCTCGCTGCAACGTCCCTCAACTGAGCCATCAGCAAAGTTTGTCGCACCTCTTACTCCTGACCGTCAGGAGTAAGAGGATATTTAGAAACTCGGCTCAAACCCCTGATGATAGGAACTTTGCGGTTCCTGAACAATCAACTCATTTAGAACCAAAGTTATCAACAGGGTTGCCAAGTGTACTTGTTGCTTCAGCAACGTAAAAGCCTTTTGTGCTTGAACGCCAGACTGTAAAAGACTTTCAACTAAAAAGCTGGTGACAAGACTCGAACTTGCGACCGGCTGATTACAAATCAGCTGCTCTACCAACTGAGCTACACCAGCAATACCAGTTCCTATTATACACAAGGGCTACGGCGAAACAACCTAATGGATCTAACGCCATTGATTGATCCAGTCCAAAATGTCTGAGGGCAAGGGCTGACGCTGACGGCTTTTGGTTTCAATACAAAAATGGCGCGTGAGGGCACGACTCACGGGTTTATCGCGGTGTTCTCCCTCAAAGGTCACGTACTGAATGACAAAAGCATGCTCCGATTGAAGCGTAGGGGTCAGCTCAATCTCATGGCGATCGCCACAATGGGCAGGACGAAGATAGTCCGCCTCCGCATGGACAATCGGCAGCGCGATCGTCCTGCCCCCAGCCGCCGCACCGCCAAACAAAAGACGTACATCGACGCCCGCAGCCATTAAGGACGCCTCATAAGCTTCATGACAGGCCGTGAGCGTATTGGCAAAAAACACAACTCCCGCCGCATCCGTCTCCTGAAAGCGAACTGTGCGAGTATAAAGAAACGCCATCCTGAACCCAGTCCCTAGTTGACTAACGCCACTGCTGTGATGATTCAGCTTGCATACACCAGTGGTGTGACACACCCATTTCCGATTGGCCGTTTATTATTTATTGCCCGTATCCTATTCACCGTCGCAGGAGGATTACCCCCAATGGACATCGGCTATTCTTGGACGCGCACATCAATGATGCTGGCGCGGAAGTTATAGAGCTTGCCGTCTAGGTCTAGAGGAACGCCCACCTTGACCGGAATATTGCCCAGCACAGGCCCCTCTTTTGTGAGCTGTCCCTTCCCCTCTAGGGTTAGAACAAAATTGTTGGAGTATCGGCTTTCGGGTCGGGGGTCTGGAAAGGCCTTGACCGTACCATCTGGTTGGGACGCCGTGACGGTTTTTGGGAGGGGCTGCACTTTTTTGAGCCGAATTTCGCCGTAAGGCTGGTTGCGAATAATAATGCTTGTGGTGTCTCCTGCCTTCAAAATGTCGTTGGGGTTGCTTGCATTCAGCCCAATGACAATCGCATCAATTTCAACGGGCTTTGTATTGAGCTGTGCCTGAACAACAGACTGCCCCGATCGCCCTGGAATCAGAAGGGTACCGACTAAAACCAGCAGCAGCAGACAGACCAGACTCAGATCTAAAACGCTGATTTTGCCGAAAAGACGGCCTTTTTTATCTAGAAATGCCATGATGTTGCGCCAAAAAATAAGCGAGAATTGCAAAAAGACAAGAGAAGTCTACAGTTGAGGTCTATTGAACTCTATGAAAGACATTGAATCTGGTGCCAGACTACCATGAGTGATGGGCTTAAAGTCGTCAGCGATCGCAGCTCCTCAAACGATACGTCTGCTGGTAAGACCTTGGGTAATCAAACGCGCACCTTAGGCGAAACATCTTAAGCGTGGAGTCGTCTAGGGCAGCATGTTTAGATTTACCGATTGCGTATCTCTATGGGTTCGTCTCTATAGGTTCGTCTCTATGGGTTCATTATTTGTCCATTAATGCTGGGCTTGTTTAAGCATTGGCTCTAAGATTTTGAGCGCTGTTGGTCACTGGCTACAGTCGTGATGCAAAAAATATGATGCAAAAAATATGATGGTAAAAAATATTCGTTTTTTTAGCCCTCTTATTCTCTGGCTACAAGGGCGATCGCAGGGGATCTTGTCGCATAAACCTGGGCGATCGCGCAGGTTTAGCTTTGGAGCAATGGCTATCCTAACAGCCTTTGTCTGCGTCACCCTAATTGCGCCCGTACGTGCCGTGCCCTTAGGCGACATATTGCTGCGCAGCATTCAAGTCATTCAAATTTCCAACATCTCAGAGCGCCAGGAAGTCCAGCTTGGCGCTCAGATGCATGAAAATCTTCTGAGGCAGGGTACTCGCGTTAGCGGGGATACGGTTCTCAATCGCTATGTCACAGACGTCGGTCTGCGGCTTTCGGAAGCGGGGAACCGGAAAATTCCCTATCGGTTTCATGTCGTAGAAGATAAAGCCGTGAATGCTTTTGCCACCATGGGGGGCTATGTCTACGTCACCACAGGGCTGATGCGCGCCGCCGATAACGAAGCGCAGTTGGCGAGCGTCATTGGCCACGAAATTGGCCATATCGAAAAGCGCCACCTCATTGCGCAAATTAGGCAAAGTATGATCGCCCGTGGTCTGGTTGCCTCAACCCTCGGCCAAAGTCAGCTTGCCAATATTGGCGTTGACCTGCTGGTGAGCCGCCCCGCAAGTCGTCAAGATGAATATGAAGCCGATCAGGTCGGATTGCGTCTGTTAAGAGATGCCACCTACGCAACCTCAGCGATGCCGGCCTTTATGCAGAAACTTGTGCGTGGTGGCAGTTCTCCGACGATTTTAAGCTCGCACCCGGCAGTTCCCGCCCGCCTCAGGGCGCTAGAAAAGGCGATCGCATCGGGTGTGCGGAATCGCTGTAATGAAGACGGGTCTGCTCAAATTTGTGGCCTAGATGAGCGGGCCTATGCCTCTCAGGTCAAGCAACGCTTGTTGATTTAAAGCTTTTTTCTCGCCACTGAAACATCACTGGGCCTTTGCTGAACCAGGGTTA
The DNA here is from genome assembly GCA_022402525.1 of Thermosynechococcaceae cyanobacterium MS004. Classification (GTDB taxonomy): domain Bacteria; phylum Cyanobacteriota; class Cyanobacteriia; order Thermosynechococcales; family Thermosynechococcaceae; genus JAAURS01. The sequence continues at coordinate 21,357 of JAKRSB010000033.1, read as the reverse complement.
GAGCGTGATTCAGACATTCATCTGGGCGAAAAAGACGATGCGTGAAGGGCGATCCCCAACACCGCTAGGATAAACATGTTGGGATTGATATAGATTGGTCTTCTATGGCTAAGTTGAAGGTGATGGGCAGTGCTCAAGTCAGTGATGGTCAAGGCGATGTAGAGGTAAATCTGGCAACGGTGGCGCTGTTCTGTCTGGGGTTGATCTGTCTGGCGCTGAGCAGTTGCGCTGGAAATCAAACGCCGTCCACCGTGGAGCCTGCTCCGACCAGTTCTCTGAAATCCAATGCTGTGCAGCCCAATGCGGTGCAGTCCAGTCCTGTCCCTCAGCAGGCGGCATCTCCAACAACCCCTACGGCTGGTTCCTCTGCTCAACCCTCTCCTGCCGTGCAGCCCTCTGCTCCACCGCCGGCGACTGCTTCCGAATCGCCTTCAATTCTGAGCAAAATTAGGAAGGATCTGTCAGAAAAGGTGGCGATCGCCAAGCAGGATGCGGGCAAAACCTATCTGGGCAGTCTTTTGGTGTCTCAACAGGCTGAAAAAATTACAAAGGGTCGCTTTTCCAGCGATCTTAAGCGATTGTCTGGGGATGTTCCCCTCGAAACCGATGAGTATCGGATTGAGGTACGACAGGCAGATGCATCCCAGGCGGTGATGGTGGCGATCGCAAAGCAGACTGGGTTTGCCAGCTATAGCGGGATCGTATATGCCCTGGAGGGTCAGATTCCGGCAACCAGCATTTGTAAAACCAATGTTCCCTCCCAGACGCCGCCGCCGCCGCCAAAGCGCGTGAAGGACAACTTTATCTGTGAATCAGGTTCCTCGACGGTCAATTAGCGGTCAACGAGCTTTGGGACGGTGCGTCTTACCCACTGGCCGAAGATTGGGACGAATGACTAGACTGGAGTAAGGAAAAGGGCGTAGAGTCACGCTGCGGCTGCTTGCCAATGATGGTTAAGGCTTCTAAGACGGAGGCCGTAATGCGATCGCTCAGGTCTTGACGTCCCCGCTGGTACTGAATGCCCACCCCTTCTTGGCTGGATGCATAGAGAGACGGCAGTGTATTGAGAGCGTAGGCTGCAACTTCTATGCGGTTAATGGCTTGGGCATCTTGCTTTGAGTAGTGACGGGTTTGCTGGTCAATTTCCTCATCCACGAGGAGTTCCATCACGTTTTTATAGCTGTTGGCTTTAGGGCTAGGTTGTTGATCGCTAGTCTCAGTCATTCTTCAGAACTCGTAACGCAGGGCTATTCGCTATTGAGTGTAAGATTCCCTAAATCACAATGAATTCTATCGTAGGCTCAATTTATTCTGAGTTTCAAGTAAATTTTTAGACCCCTCAAGGCTCACAGAAAATCGCCTGTCCCCAACGATTTGGTCACCCTACACCCTGGCTTCTCCTATGGATCTTCGCAACCGCTGGTCAACCCTTAGCGCTCAGCAGATTGTAACCCTGCTCTCGATTTTGGGCGGTTTTGCGGTGAATACGCTGTCTAACTTATTTCCCGTCAATGGGTTAAATGTGGGTCAGGTCTCGAATTTACTCTTTGGTGCGGTGCAGATTATTCCGGCCAACTATGCTTTTGCAATCTGGGGATTGATCTACATCAGTCTCCTGGGGTTTGGACTCTATCAACTACAGCCCAGCTCCCAAACAATTCCGAATCTTCCGCGCAGCGGCTGGCTGCTGGTGGCGGCATCTCTGGCGCAGATGGCCTGGATTTATTTGTTTGATTTGCGGCTGTTTGCCTGGTCTGTGGTGCCAATGCTGGGAATTCTGCTGGCGCTGATTGGGATGTATTTAGGCCTAGAGATTGGCAAGCCCCAAGTCTCTGGCAAGCCCCAAGTCTCTCGATCTCAGCGGTGGCTGGTCAATTACCCTATCAGCCTCTATCTGGGCTGGATTAGTGTGGCAACGGTGGTCAATGGAGCGATCGCCCTTTACAGCCTGGGCTGGAAGGGTGGGGGCATTTCCCCTGCCCTCTGGACGGTGGGAATGCTGCTGGTGAGTGGCGCGATCGCCTTAGTCATCGCGCTGCAAAAACGCGACCCGGTGTTTCCTCTCGTGATGGTCTGGGCCTTGGTAGCGATCGCCGTGAAGCAGGGAAGCGATCGCCTGATTCTCATCACCTCCCTGGGACTGGCGGCTGGCCTTGTCCTTGCGGTGCTGGGAAGCCAGCTTCGGGATACCCTAAGCCCATCTAACGCTGCAGCAGATAAGCGTAGGTAATGCGCGAGATTGCCTGGATATAGTTGCGACCGCGCACATCGTTGTAGGGACGCTTGAGCATTGCCGCCACGACATACTGCTTACCGTTGGGCATAAAGACAATGCCTGCATCCCCAATGGCAAAGCCAATATCCCCAGTTTTGTGGGCAATTTGACCCCCTGCACCCACGCCAGGATAGAGCAGGGTGCGCGTCCGACAGGTCTTAAGAATGGCGATCGCCCTGGCCTTGCTGCTGGGAGAGAGGACATTCCCCTTCGCCAGCTTAGTGAGTACCAAGGACAAATCCTGGGCGCTGACGGTATTGGTGCCTGATAGATCTGGAAGCCAGTTGCGAATGACGGTATCTTGTAAACCCCAGCGCTTGAACCGCGCATTAAGCGCCCCAGCACCCCCCAAGCGCTTAATAATCATGTTGGTGGCGGTATTGTCGCTGGTCTCAATCATCTTGCTCACGGTGTAGAGCGCGGAGTAAGACGACCAGGGCGCATTGTCCTGCATGTAGCCAGACCCAGAGGCAATCAGCTCTGGGCGCATAACCAGTTTTTCTGTAAGGCTCACCTTACCAGCATCTAGGTCTTGAAAAAAAGCAATGAGAATAGGGAGCTTAATGACGCTGGCGGCAGGAAATGCTTTGCCCCCATTCACATCGGCGTAGTCTCCATTTTCTAAGTCCACCACGAAAAGACTGGGGTTGACCACCGGATAGCTGGCTCGGACGCCCATGAGTCGCTGCTGAAGCCACTGCATGGGCTGCCCCACCCGTAGCGCACCCCCAAAGCTGCCGTCCTGCACAAAGGCAGGCGGAATGTTAGGAACAGACAGCGCAACTTCTGTTTTGTCGACAAGGCGATCGCGCTGGCTGGGCTTGGGCAGCACCACAGACCAGCTTTGGCGGGACGTGCCCTGGACTTTGATGCGCTCAGGGTCTAGCCCATAGCTGGGGTCAAGCTCAACCACGAGTCGGGTGGTCTGCTGATTAAATTGGCCAATGCGCAAGGATTTATACTTGCCTGTCAGGGCGCTATTAACCTTAGGGCGCTTTAGCCGGATGCCCGGAAGATCCACAATAAGGCGGGTGGGGTTGCTAATCAGCTTGGCCGTGGGGCTGACCTCTTCATCGGTGGTAAAGCTCAGGCGATCGCTCTGGGCATTCCCCTGGGGGTCAAATTTCCAGGAGGTTAGGGTATTTGCCTGGGCGGGGAGGGAGACTAGCCCTAGGCTCAATACAGAGGCAGACAGCATCTGCGGTGTCAGTCTCAAATTCATTCGGTCAGTTCCGCTAAGGGACAAGCGCTGTGACGAACGACTGTAGCGTTAGGTTCGTGAATGGGCCTAGAAATAAAAGCATGGGCAGAAGTTATGGCGATGATTTCGCAATATCATCGCAATCTCATTGCAATGAGATTGCGATGATATTATGCGGCCTGATGCTGATGAGCGCAAAGTACTTGGCGCATCTGGCGCATATTACCCGGTAAGTCTTGGCGCATGGCTTGCTCAATAAAGAGGCTGGGCACTGGAATCGTGGGCGTGGCTTCAACGGAGTAGGTCAAAACTGTTCCGTCGCCACAGTCGTCTAGGGTAATTTGAGCTGTGAAGTCATTAAAGCTGCCGCGCTCCATCCGAAACCGGATTTGCCGCTGCATGTTTTCAAAAACTCTTAGGTACACATCCACCTGGGCGGTAAACATCAAAAACGTTTTCTGAGCCGCTTGGTACAGCCGATGACCGCGATGGGGTAGCTCTAGATTCTGCTCTAGAATTTCGCTGCGCGTGATGTCTGGAAAATAATGCACCCAGTTGGCGTAGTTGGTAATCTGTGACCAAATCTGCGATCGCACTAGAGGCAGGTACATCTGAGCCGTCACCGCTCCCCCAAAAGCCGAATGAGGGCGCGTGGAAAGCAAAATCTCGCCTTGCAAAAGCGCAGCGAGATTTAAGGGGGTGGATTCGGCGATGGGGTTGTCTATGGGGTTGTCTAGAGGATCGGCATTGCGCTGAATCTTAGAGGGGGCCGCAGGGACTGCAATCATAGGGGCGTTCAGTAAACAGTTAGAAAGTAAAGGCTAAACCCCTAAGGGTGAAAGACAGATAGGGTTTAAAAATAGAGTGCCCGCTTAGAAAGCACGAAAAACAATAATTGGCAGCAATGATAGCTTTTTTCTTAAGCTTTGTATAGAATTTCGGCCTTGCCGCACGATCAACCTATTACCCTTAAGTCCCTTAAGCCAAGATATGCATGGCTTTGCTGCATCACTCAGGATGTGGACGTAAACTGTCAAATATCCCTTTGAGCATGAGGTGCTATGAGTGCAGTGAACCAGTCTAGGACGCCGCTTCGGTTTCGATTTGACCGGAAGCTTTGGGCACGGTTTGTTGAGGTAGCCCAACCCTACTTCTATCCGCCAGAACCCAATAGTTCGCGGCAGTTTCTGCTGCTGATCGTCACACAGCTTGTGTTTGTGGTGGCGTTTACCTTTTTCTTTATCGTGGTGCTGGCGCTGCTTGGGTTTCAGTTTGCCCCCCAATTTTTTGCGGGGCTGGTCAATCAAATTATCTATCTCAAATTTTTGTCGGGACTGGGCAAAACGACACCAGAAATTGTTCAGGGTTTGCTAAGGTTTCCGGCAACTTATGTGTTTACGGCACTACTGCTGCTGAGTGGCGGTATTTTCTACGCCTACCGCCGTAAGCTCAGGGGTCGGGAAAAACAGTGGATTATTTTAGGGGGTCTGCTGTTTTTGGCGTTTATTGTGAGCAGCCTCAATGTACTGCTCAGCTACGTCTTTCGATTTATAGACAATGCCCTTAACAGTAAAGATCCGAAGGTCTTCTGGGAATTTCTGACCGTCTATGGCATTACCTTGGTGGTGGCTATTCCTATTCTGATTGGCTACCGCTACGTTCGCCGTAAGCTTGCGCTGTTTTGGCGAGAGTGGCTGACCCATACCTTTCTCAACGGTTATTTCAAAGATCGCACGTACTACGACCTAGACTCCAATGCGGCCAATACCGATGTGGATAATCCAGACCAGCGAATTACGGAGGATGTGCGCTCCTTTACGGTCACGATTCTCGATTTAATTCTGGATGTTCTGAATTCAGTGCTAGATCTGATTGCTTTTACTGGCATTCTGCTCAGCATCTCTCAAGAGTTAACGCTAGGGCTGGTGGGCTATGTGTCGATTGGCACCATTATTGCGATCGCCATCGGCACCAAGCTGATCAAGCTCAACTTCAACCAGCTCCGTCTGGAAGGAGACTTTCGGTATGGCATGGTTCATGTCCGCGACAATGCCGAGTCGATCGCCTTTTATCGGGGAGAAGGGCTAGAGCGGAACCAAGTTGAAAATCGACTGGGGCAGACCATTCGCAACTATGACTTTCTGATTATCTGGTTTGCGTTTTTAGATATTTTTCAGTACGCCTATAACTACTTTGCTCGCCTAGTCCCCTACCTGATTGTTGCGCCCCTTTACTTTGCAGGCAGGGTAGATTTTGGCACCATCGGCCAAGGCATTTTTGCGTTTCAGATGGTGTTGGGGGCGCTCTCTCTCATTCCCAGCCGCATTCAGGATATTTCTGCCTTTGCGGCCAGTATCGAGCGATTGGGAATGCTCTTTGAGCGCTTCCAGAAACCAGCCGCAGCCAGCGGCGTGGCGGCTGGCATTGCGAATCATCTAGCGACCCATTTTAAAATTAACAACCTTACCCTGCGCACCCCCAATGCGGAACGCACCCTATTCCAAGACCTATCCTTTGAGTTAGCGCCTCAGCAGTCGCTGCTGGTGGTGGGGACGAGTGGCTGTGGTAAAAGCTCCCTACTGCGGGCGATCGCCGGTCTTTGGCGCAATGGCTCCGGCACTGTGGAGGCTCCTGACTACCAGGAGGTGCTGTTTTTACCCCAAGCGCCTTATATGCTGCTGGGCACCCTTCGGGAACAGCTCGTCTACCCCAACCTGCGGGAAAACATCACCGATGCTGAAATCCAGGAAGCCCTGAAAATTGTCAACCTCGCAGACCTGGGCGATCGCATGGGGGGCCTGGAGGCTGAAAAAGACTGGGCCGCCGTGCTTTCCCAAGGAGAGCAGCAGCGCCTTGCCTTTGCCCGCATCCTGCTGAGCCAGCCAAAATACGTCATTCTCGACGAAGCCACCAGCGCCCTAGACGTTGCCAACGAGCGCCGCCTCTACGAGCTGCTGCAAAGCCTAGATGTCACCTACATCAGCGTTGGCCACCGACCCAGCCTCGTTGACTATCACCAAGCCGTCCTAGAGCTAGGGCTAGAGGCTGGCTGGCGCTTGCTGCCCGCAAATGAATATCGGCTAACGGCCTGAGCGACGCAACTCAGCACGAGAGATCGATGTTGCTAAATCTCGATGTTCTCGATGTTACTGTCTAACGCGATCGCCTTTTCAGAATGAGGAGTATCAAAGTGACGGATTCTGACTTGCTCCAAAATCTATTCCAGATACTCAGTATCGACTGAGAAGATTAGAACTGCTGCGCGGTGGCCGAGAGCTGCCCCCGCGATAACGCTTGGTTCCCCAACGCTACCCAGTACCACAGAGCCGTGTATTACAGGGCCGTGGGATAGGCTAGGTAAAGGCGATCGCTTTCCGTAAAATTGAGAGCCAGGTTCATGTCATCGAGATGACATGAACCTGGCCCCGACGACAGATAGCCTGTAACAGCACCATCGTCACAGCACCATTGATAAAACCACTGATAAAGCGGATGATGAGACTCGAACTCACGACATTCAGCTTGGGAAGCTGACGTTCTACCACTGAACTACACCCGCAAGACATCCTCTAAGATAGCACTCAATCGTCCTAGTTGGAGAATGTGGCGATGGACGTCTATAGAGCCATCATCATGGCAAAGCTGCGGCTGACTCTGAAGTCTTTCGTGGGTTGAGTCATTATTGTGAGCGGCGCAAAAGAATGGCGATCGCGTATCTTACTTAAAAATCTGAGGACGAGGGTAAGGATTCAAGCATCGGCCATCTTGGGTCGAATCCACTAGCGCTAAGGACTGCATCGTCAGGTACATCTGTTTCAGGCAAACATGGTCAGACCAAACACCCCGTTCAGCACACCGCAAGAGGATGAGTGGGAATATTTCTATGATGTACCTGGCGCAGCCCCTGGCACCTTAAACATTCCTACAGACGCCTACCCGCCGAAATTTTTCTTAATCGATTACAGCAACAGCAGCGCCAGTCGCCTTCACCTCGAATCGCCAGAAGCCTGTATTCCCTACCTCGACTCTAATTCTGTCTCCTGGGTGGATGTGCAGGGCTTTGGCAACGAAGACGTCATGTATCGACTCGGAAAAGTCTTTAGCCTGCACCCCCTAGTGCTTGAAGACGTGGTCAACGTTCCGCAGCGCCCCAAAATCGAAGACTATGAGCGCCAGCTTGTTATTATTGCCCAAATGGTCGTTCCCAAGCCAGACGGGATGGGGTTTTGGCGAGAACAGGTGAGCCTTGTTTTAGGGCAGCACTATCTGCTCACCGTGCAAGAGGAACCAGAACACGACTGTTTTGACCCCGTCAGACACCGCATCCGCGTTGATAAAGGCAATATCCGGAGTCGCGGCGTAGACTATTTAGCCTACGCACTCCTAGACGCCATCATTGACGGCTTTTTTCCGGTGCTAGAAGACTACGGCGAGCGCATTGAAGTCCTCGAAAATGAAGTTGTCTCCTCTCCCACACCCCAAACCCTTGAAAAAATTCATTTAGTGCGCCGAGAACTTCTCATGCTGCGCCGCGCCATTTGGCCACAGCGGGAAGCCATTAATACCCTCATTCGAGATGCCAGCCCATTAATTAGCCACGATGTGCAGATCTATCTACGGGACTGCTACGACCATGCCATTCAGGTTTTGGATATGGTAGAAACCTACCGGGAGCTATCCTCTAGCTTGATGGACGTGTACCTTTCCTCCATCAGTAACCGCATGAACGAAGTCATGAAGGTGCTGACAGTCTTTTCGACTCTGTTTATGCCCATTACCTTTGTGGTAGGCGTTTACGGCATGAATTTTGAGTTTATGCCTGAGCTAAAGTGGCGCTGGGGCTATTTGAGCGTTTGGATCTTGATGTTGTCCATTGAGGGAGGCTTAGCCTACTTTTTCTGGCGCAGAGGATGGTTTCGCTCAAATTCTTAGACTGGACAGCCTTTGATAACGAATGAAATTTATCTCAGTTTGAGTGTGTAAATTGAGTCTTTGGGTAGAGAGAGACTTGCCCAAAAGCCACGAGATAATAGGTAGCGAAGCTTTTGTGTTAAGTCTGGCCTTTGCAATGCGACACAGGAGCAACTGCTGATCAGTCATATCAAAGGAAAATACGATGGTTCAACGTGGATCTAAAGTGAGAATTCTGCGTCCAGAGTCTTACTGGTATCGCGAAGAGGGTACCGTTGCCTCCGTGGATCAAAGCGGCATTAAGTATCCTGTGATCGTTCGGTTTGAGAAGGTGAACTACGCTGGGGTAAATACCAATAATTTTGGTCTGCATGAAGTTCAGGAAACACAGGCTCCTACCAAGTCGAGTAAAAAGCCTGCTGCTCCTTCAGCCAAGGCTGAACCTGCTAAGACTACACCGGTAGAAGAAGCGAGCCGGACGACAGGGCAAGCAACTGAGACTGAGGTAAAGCGAGGGGCTGAGCCAGAGGCTGCTGGCGCAGAAGACCCTAGTACGCCAGGGGCACCCAATCAAGGGACTGAATCCAATTAAGCTTCTGGGTTCCAAGCAGCTCTATATCTCTTTCTCTATAATCTCTTTAAAATCTCTTTAATCTTTTCACTAAAGCTGGGGCTTATGTGTTCATGTGTTGAGCCTAAGCCCCAGCTTTTTAGCTGTTCACGCGTTTTATTACCCATCGTTTTGAGCCAAACGAAGCAGAATAAGCTGGGCTGGCTGAGTTGCTGGAGCTGGGCTGGCTGGGGTCGTTTTTTCTATCTCGCGCTGACTGGTTAAGATTACGCTGCGATCGCCATTGGCTAGATAGGGCCCTAGGGTCATGCTGTTTATAGACCCCAAGGAAACGGGGAGGTCTTCAAGGCGGAGCAATGCTTTTTTAAGGATGGGTGCGATGCCTGTGGGGTTAGGGGGCAGTTTTCGAATTTGTGATGTGTCCGTTGCAACGCCGGTGACGAATTCATAAATGATGGTGCTGTAGCCCTTGGCAGGACTGTAGGTCTGCTCTAGACCGAGAAAGTGCCCTGCGTTATCGAGCAAGGCAATATCTAGCAGGCGAGAGTCTAGGAATTCTGGATTGGGTGCATCTGGATTGGGTGCATCTGGTTTGGACGCATCTGGATTGGACGCATCTAGAGGATATAGATGTTCTGAGATTAACAGCGGTTCGGGTTCTCCAATCCAGTAGTGCAGCAGTCGACTATACCGAGGCGAACTGTAAGCCAGATCAGGTGGAGCAATATCTTGCTGAAGGGGCGCTTCAGTGGCAATGAAGAGGCGATCGCCATTAGCATCCAAGGCGATCGCCTTGAGTCCCTGGTGGGGCTGGATCCCCCAGGGTTGGCTGGGTTCGGGCGATGGGCCGTACTGTTGCGGAAGCGGTAGAGTCTGTTGCCAGTCGCCAGCGGTTAGATCAAATTCGCTCAGACGCGGTGCCGCCCTATTTGACTCACTCACTTGCTCACCCACTTGCTCACCCACAATGAATAGGGTATTGCGAGGCGTGACGGCAAGCCCTGTTGCAGCCATAGAGGGCGGAGACGCTGCGTCTTGCAGAGAGGTAATCGACTCAATACCTAAAGGGTAGTCAGGCAGGCTGTTGGTCGATTGGGCAGCGGGCGGCGGTGCGGCAAGGGTTAAGGTATAGACCTTGAGTCGGTCATTGGTTAGGGCATAAAGGCGATCGCGGCTGCGGCTATAGTCTAGTGCAGTGATGTTTGGGGGAGTGCTGCTCTCCTGGGCGTTTCCTGTGAGAGATAAGGACGGAAGTGGATATTGGGCGAGGTAGGTCAAGGATGGGTTCAGAAATAGGCGTGACTCTGCGCTGACCTGAGGAAGACTACAGCCTGTGGTGAGTAAAATACCAATCAGTAACAGGCCGAAGCTAAACCACCGCAAGCGCTGAGGACTAAATACGCGATTGCCTGGGCTAGGTTGCACAATCCCCAGGGCGGACGAAGCGCTCCCTAGCCATCTGCGCCATTGTAGGGTCTGCTGTCCAAGCGTTGGCGGTCTGAATGGAGCGGCCATCGAATGCTTCCTCTCGGTCTTTAGAATGGGATACTGATGGGGCTGCTGTTTTGTAGTGAGTGTCGCAGAGTCGGTGCTGGATTGATTGAATCGCTTCAAGAGATTTCTTTGCTGTTTAATGGCTGCTGAATCGCTGCTGAATCGCTGTTTAATTCTATTGCGCTAGGCTCCTCTGTTCTCTTTAACCCATGTCTCTTTAACCCATGCCACCCATGCTGACTTTCACTAATCTAGCGTTTGCATTTGAGTTTACGTCGCCCGGCAGTGGAATCCAGCTCGGCCCCCTGAGTTTGCGGTGGTATGGGCTACTCATTGCGATCGCAGTTCTGGTCGGGTTATCGCTGTCGCAGCGCTTGGCGGCCATGCGGCAGCTTAACCCTGACCTGGTGGGAGACTTGGTCATCTGGCTGATTGTGGGGGCAATTCCGGCAGCTCGGCTGTACTACGTCCTGTTTGAATGGGGGTACTACCGTCAGCATCCCGATCAAATTTTTTCCATTTGGCGGGGCGGTATTGCCATTCATGGCGCAATTTTGGGCGGAACGCTGGCGGCGTTAATTTTTAGTCGCCTTAAGCAATGCTCCTTTTGGCGACTGGCCGATGTGGTAGCGCCGTCTTTGATTTTGGGTCAAGCCATTGGTCGGTGGGGAAATTTCTTTAATTCCGAGGCCTTTGGCGCTCCGACAGATCTGCCCTGGAAGCTCTTGATTCCGGTCGGGTCACGGCCACCGGGCTATGAGGCGATCGCCTACTACCATCCGACCTTTCTATACGAATCCCTGTGGAATGTGATGGTCTTTGGCCTGTTGATGACGCTTTTTGTCCGGTTTCCAAAGCTTAAGCGGGGGACAATCTTTCTGGTCTATGCGATCGCCTATAGTTGTGGGCGGCTTTGGATTGAAGGGCTACGCACCGACAGCCTCATGCTAGGGCCGCTCAAGATGGCGCAGATCGTGAGCTTGATCGGAATTGGGATTGGGGTACTAGGACTCATTTGGCTCTATCCCATGAAGCGCGCCTTACCCGATGTGGTCACGCCTAAATCAAACTCCCTTGGCTAAATCAAACTCCCTTGGCCAAGTCAAAGGGCTCTCTCTGGGATCTCTCTCAATCCAGTCCTTCCAAAGACCCCTGCCCCACTCAATAACCACCCAATGTTTTCCCTACACCTCAATACTTTCCCTACACTATGACGGCTGAACTATGACGGCTGATCTTTTAACGAACCGCCAGCCTTTGCGTCCTGCCGTTTACATTGTGGGTGCTGGCCCTGGCGACCCAGACTTACTCACCCTCAAGGCTTACAAGATTTTGTCTCAAGGAGATGTCATTCTCTATGCAGACTCTCTGGTGCCGCCACAAATTTTAGAAGCAGTGCGACCAGATGCCGAAGTTATTCAGACGGCCAGCAAAACTTTAGAAGAAATTTTGCCCATCATGATTGATCGGGTGAAGTCGCAGCAGTCCGTGGTGCGGCTCCACTCCGGCGACCCCTGCCTCTACGGGGCAGTACAGGAGCAAATGCAGGCGCTGCTGGCGGCTGATATTCCCATTGAAGTGGTGCCTGGAATTAGCGCCTTTCAGCTTGCCGCAGCGCGCCTTCAGGTGGAGTTGACCATCCCAGAACGGGTGCAGACCATTATTTTGACCCGCATCAGTGGCCGCACCCATGTCCCAGAAGCGGAAGAGCTTTCAAGCTTAGCCGCCCATCAAGCCAGTCTTTGCCTCTACCTCAGCGCCCGACATATTGAAGCAGCTCAAGCCAAGCTGCTGGCGCACTACCCCCCCACGACCCAAGTAGCGATTTGCTTTCGCCTGGGCTGGCCAGATGAGCAAATCTGGGTTGTGCCGCTCACCGAAATGGCTCAGACCACTCGTCACCAAAAGCTGACGCGCACCACGCTCTATCTCATTAGTCCAGCCCTAGATCCAGAGCAGCAAAACGGGAGATCGCGACTATACCACCCTGATCATGATCGCCTCTTTCGTTAAGTTTTAAGGCCTGATTCAGCGTAAGGATTCGTAATCCAGACCAATCGTACGGTTATATCGCCTGAGGCTGATCTATTGCCCCCTGTTGGGGAATGAAGGCAGATGGGTATAATTTTGTGTAGGGCTTGCGCTTTTAGAGGTTCAGCTTTTTAGAGGTTCAGCATTGAAGCGTTCAGTCATGAGATGTTAGCTAACGGGGTGGATTATGAAAACGCAGTGGCAAATTTATCAAGAACTGGAGCTAATTCCTGACTCGGTGCCCCAGCCCAAAGCACCTTTATTTGCCCGTGTTCTGCGGCCTCTGCGGCGATCGTTTTCTAATGCATTTGTGAGGGAGTTAGCCGATCGGCACCGTATTTTTTTGTTTAATCGATGTCTGGATATGAAGCGTGTTGCGGTTAAGAACATTATTCTTGCCGAAAGAGCGCCAGCCCAAGAACCACAAGACTCAAAAATTATCGTGCGATTTGGCAAGTCTAGAAGGATTGCCTCAGAAATGCCAAGTTCAAAAAAAGCGAAGAGAATTTAGCCGACTACATCGGCCAAGAGCCATAGAGCATGAACTCCATCAAGGATTGCCAAGACGCAAAAAACACGTACTTGGTCAGCCTGAGGATATCTTGAAAAAATCCTTTCCGATGTGAGCTCGATAAAGAACAACTGCCCCTCATCCTCCCATCCTTCTTCTCCCTAGGGAGCAAGAGGGGCAATTAAACATCAAGCTGCTTAAGCTCCTCGCCGTTGGGAGAGGGGTTTGGGGTGAGGGGCTTCAAGGGCATCATCGAACTCACGTTTTCTGAGTCCCACGCTTTTGACGAATGTATTTAGCCCGACGGATTGAGCTTTGAATAGAGCTGACTTTGAAGCTGAACCTGAAGGGGTTTATCTCCGTGAATCACTAGCCCAGAAACGCCTGTCCGTTGATCTAGTCCCTGTCCCTCTCCAGAATGCAAAGAAGTCCATGAAATATATCGGCTGCCTGATGGCAAATGATAGATACTTTCAGGGCTGGCAGTTAGCCAAGTGACGGGCTGATTGGGAACTTCAGGGGGAAGACGACGCTCAAGATTCTGTTCGTCAATCTGCACGGCTGCTAGGGCTTCTAGAATGGATTGCTTGCCTTGCAGCATTCCGGAGAGTGCTGTCCAGAGCAGTGCGTCCCCATAGCGTTGCTCAGCATAGATATAGAGCGAAGCAGCCGCAATGACGGCCTGCTCAAAGTGATCGGGGTGCCAGAATGCGCTGAGGTCTAGCGCGATCGCAACGGTATGACCGCCGTTAAACCGTTCTAGTTCGCGAATGCGGAGTTCCCCGTAGCGGGCGCTGGAGCGCCAGTGAACGAGGCGCATGGGGTCGCCAATCCGATAGGGACGGAGCGATCGCGTGGAGCCTTCCTGTCCGGCCTGGGCAACAGGAACTTGCTGAAGCTGCTGAGCGGAGGCTCCCACTTCATCCAAAATGGGGCAGCGCGTGAGCGGCAGCACTCTAGGATAAACCAGCGCCTTGCCCGGAACAGTACGCTGGCGCTGACTCCAGAACAACCCCAGGGGCGCACCCGTGCGCAGGGTAACGGCATCCCACTGATATACCCCGCGATGCTGAGGCTCTAGGCGATACTGCCAGGTGTAGCTCATTTGGGGCGCGATCGCCTCTACAGCAGTTTGAATCCGCTCCCCTAAGGCTGCTGGAACCTGGTCTGCAACGAGCAATAGCCCTTTTGTTTGTTTCGTGCGGTTCCAAAGCTGGAGGGTCAGGGTCAGGGATTCCCCTGCGTGGATGGGGTAGAGGGGCGATCTCGTGAGTTCGATACCGCGCAGCATCTGAATGGGCAACACCGCAGCCAGGAGCAGTAACGCCACGCCCAATCCGCTCAGGACGTAGAGCCAGCCAGCCATAGTGTTTGCTGCCGCTAGCCAAAAGCACAGCATCAGACCCAGCAGCACCCAGCCTCCGTAGGCTGGAACTGCACTGCGACGTTCGAGCCATGTGAAGGGATATTTGAGGAGCTTCACGAATTTTTTGCCCACGGGATTTCTGCTTTAGAATGGCGAGTCAATCTATCTCAAAGCATTCCCAGAAAAGAGGCGGTTTGCACCCCTTGGACGGAAAAGATAGACGGAAAAGACTGCCCAAAACACCCTGAAGGGTTTCGCCTCTCTTTTTTGAGTCTGAACGCTATTAGCGCACTAATAGCGCACTAATAGCGCCCTAACTAGCGCTCCCGTTAGCGCTCCCGTTAGCGCTCCAGCTTATTGGGAATGCCGCTGCATCCACCGGGAACGGTGCCCCGCGTTTTAGACCCGCCCCAAGCGCAGCAGTAAAACCGCTGTTCCTCGGAAAGATTTTTGACCTGGCTAAAATCGACATTTTCGATAACCGCTCCGGTATAGGCACCCGTGCTGTAGTTCGGCGCATGAATGCGATCGCGGGGGCTAGCGCTGTCTGGGGTGCCGTAAAACAGTCTGGCGCGGGACAGGTCTGCACCGCGTAGGTTTGAGCCAACCAGGATGGTGCGGGATAGGTTGGCGCGGGTTAGATCGCAGCCCTGAAGCTGAACCCCGTTGAGCTTTGCATCACTTAGTTCTGTAGAGCGGAGGTCTGTCCCGGAAAGATCGGCTTTGGCCAACATGCCATCTAGATCAATGACGCGCACGCCATACTCAATATCCACCTCGTAGCCGCCCAGCCCGTCAAAGATGGCGCGGCCCAATCTGCGATCGCGTTTTAGGGGCGTTAATAACTTAGAGCTAGACAAAAATCGAATAATTTTTGCTTTTCCTTCCCCGTCCAACCCCGTCAAAATAGCCGCCGTGCGACCCTCTGCGATCGCCCGTTCTGGAGGCCAGTCTTCGAGTAAGCCATCATCATCCAGGATGAGATCCGAAACGCCCTGGAAATAGGCATCAATGGTTTGCTGCTGGGTGATGCGGTTTTGCTGACTGGTGAGGTCTTTAGAAATCACATACTGTCGCCAAGCCACGTACAGCGCCAAAAACGCCACCAGAATTTGGCCGATTGCCCCAAAGGTTTCGCCTAGAGCGCTGATAGCATCCCAGTTGATACCGCGATCGCCTGGGGTGAGATGATCCGTTGCGCCGCTGAACCGCAGCAGCCCAATGACCCCAAAGACCACAATGATTCCGGCCCCGATGAGGAGCTGGAGCGATCGCGGAATCCATTCATTGACGGCAACCACCAAAATCGGCCAGAGGATGCGTCCTGCTAGGGTGATCGCCACCAGGGCTGCCGGAATTCCAATCCAGGGCAACTGCAAAAAGAGCGCAACCCCCAGCACAATGGCCGCCACTGCCGCACTCGATAAAAAGCCCCAGGTTTCTGCCCCTAGGCTATTCAGATAGGCAAAGGTCTGCGATCGATACAGGAAAGCGCTACTCCCAGATTCAGGTAAGTCATGATCCTCCAGCGTGGAGATGGGATCTGGGGAAGCAGGAGGAAGATTCATCCGGTTTAGGGCATGAGGACGTTAATAAGCTTGATTCTAATGGGACTTTGACCCATTTGATGTTCAACTCAATTCAGCATGTTCCTTTTCATGAAATCCAGTTGCTCAGGAATTCTACCTGCCCGCGCATTTTTTCTGCCGACACAGAATTGATCAGCCTCAAAACTCCGCGCATTAGGTCGCCAATGCCATATCTTTGCTGAGGAGCCAGAATTATTCCTGCATGCGATAAATCTTTCTCAAGTCTTGTCGTGTGTAATTTGTAAAAATCTCTGGTGTTGAAGCTAAAGATGACGCGATCGTTTGTCATCGCCCAATCTAGCTGTTCTTCATCCAAATCTATGGAGCATTCCTACATCTGCAACTGTAAGCACATCCACATTGCGGACTCTCAAGGCTTGGATAAAGTCTTCATCCATAGAGTCTTCGTCAAGGTACAGGCGTATTTTGCTCATCTTCAAGCCGATTTAAGATTTTTGGCTATGGAGTTCAGCCAGCTTCCAGTACTCCGCTTCTTCTTCAGCCAAATCTGCTTCAATCTCGTCACGGTTGACATGATAGTAAGCTAGAGCAGCATAAACCTGCGCAAGGCTAAGATGGCTCATTCGTCGAGCAATTTCTTCAGCGTTAGCACCTTGCTTATAGAGAACGACGACTCTCGCAACTGATGTTCTAGTTCCCGCCACCATTGGCCGATCACCATCGGCTTGGTCGGTAGAACGGCTAACTAATGTGCCGATGTCTGTTGCAGTCGGCATAACGATTACAATCCTCAATGGGGTTTGTTTTTTTAACTTTATCATTTCCCCTTATGGGAGTGCGCTCTCTTGAAGTGACTACGATGTAGGGCGATCGCAATTCACCAAGAGTCGGAACTTCAGCAGCCTCAACGCAAGCTGGACATAAATCTCTAATATTCAACAGAACGATTGTTTATCCGATTACTCCATCCCGCTCAATAGATCGTACTGCTCATTAAAAAGTCTCTGTGTGCAGGGAAGATCTAAGTCCTGAGCCAGCAAATCAAGTCCGTCCATAATTTTAGGAATTTGAACTTTATCAACTTGAAGACTGGCAAAGCATCTCTCTCTGTAAGTGTCTCTGCGTTGGAATTGCTCGATCGCCGCTTTTAGCGGACGCATGACTTCATAAGCTTTTTCTGCTTTCTGAATCGACTCTGAAGGAATTTTGGTTTGTAATCTTAAAACGGCGAGATCGATCAAGTCCCTAGATTCGACCCCATCATCTGGATAGCGATCGGCGTTGGCAAGCAGCTTAGAGGTAAAGCAATCGATTAGGCTCAAGCAAGCAACGGGCGACCATGATGGATATCTCGGTTCAGCGATTTGAAATCGGCCTTCGGCTATAATTTCGGTTTTGATGGGAATGCTATCTACAATGACTAGCATCCGAATGCCGTATTGGTCTGTAGTGCCGCGTCCAATTTGAATTTTGCTTAGGTCGCGGAACAGGGCTTGGTAGCCGCCTTCAAAAACAACTTTGCGGAGGTGTCGGTACCCGGATGATGCGACTGGAGAAATAAAGTCAATATCCTGACTCCAGCAATATTCATCAAACTCTAAAGAAAGCAGCGTTCCGCCGCCAAAATAAGCAGATCCTAGATCCAATACTTCTGGATCGAGACTTTCAAGAATTGTGAGAATTTTATGATGATAATCAATTCTAAAATTCACAAATCAGTTTGCAGCCAGGAATGATAGGTTTTGGCCAACTCCTGCAAAAATCTTAACTCTTCTCCCTCTGGATTTCCGAACACACTTCGGTGTAACCAACCGCGTTCATATCGACTGAGCATTTGATCGGGGGTGAAGCGATAAACATTATCCGTTTGCCAGCAGATTGCTTCCAGAAAGGGCAGTTTTTCTGGAACAACGGGCTTGGCTACTCCATCTAAGTGAGTGCTTAACATCATCTAGTCTTTGGATCGCTTAGTCTCAGCATATCGCAATCGTAGCTGGGTGGATGGAAGGGCGATCGCAATGCACCAAGAGTCGAAACTTCAGCAGCCTCAGCTCAAATCGCACGCGCCCATCCAATCGTTATAGTTCATATTCTGGACTTACCAATTTGATTAAATCTAGAGAGTACTCAAATTCGCCTAAGCTATAGGCATTTTCAGGCCTGGCAAGGATAAATGTATCAATACTGCCCATCCATCTGCCCGTCCATCATCAAATTGTGTACCCACTGTAACAATCAGTTTTTTTTGTCAGCCTCTAACTCTAGTCTGTAAAGGGAAACCTTTGTCGAAGTGGCAAATCATACCCAATGTAGTTCTAGTATTTACACAAGATCAAAAACCAATCGCAAAATCACAGAAAGCAAAAGTTATTATTTATATCTTATAATTTATATAATAGATTCAAGAAGTAAAATTTTAATTCTATCAGAAGGCAACTCAATTAAATTTGGCTAATCCATGAGTCAAGAACCATTAGTTAACGAACTTTCAATAGATGAAAGGATAGAAAAATTCAAGTCAATTCTTGAAGGAAATGAGTATGAGGAAGTAATTGTCCAAAAATACATCGTACATGGTACACCTTATATCTTCAAGGACGACGAGGACAAATACTTTGATCTTAAACGCGAAATCGCTGCTCACTTTTCAACGTACTATAGCGGCATACATTATAACAACATACATATGGTCGGCTCAGCCAAGCTTGGCTTTAGTATAGCTCCAAGTAAACTATGGAAACCTTTTGATTTCGAATCTGATATCGACGTAGTTATTGTTTCTAGTAAATTATTTGAAAAAATATGGGAAGATATACATCAATTTAATATTGATTTGACTAGTCGAAGTCAACAAGAAGAAAAAAATTATAGACGATTTTTGAACTATTTCTTTAAAGGATGGATAAGGCCTGACTTATTTCCATTCGAATATTCTGCAAAAGACAACTGGTTTACGTTTTTTGAAAAAATTTCATACAAAAAATATGGCCCACAAAAAATAACAGGCGCTTTGTATCATAGTTTCAATTTTTTTGAAAAATATCATATTGAGAATATAAACAATATTAGAACACTCAAGAGGTAAGATAAAATGACCAAAATTGGAATTGCGACAAATAAAAAACTTTTAGAACTATTTAATATGATGAAGAGTTCATCTTTAGTATTAAAGCCTTCATTTCAAAGGAAGTTGGTTTGGAACGACACACACAAGGAAGATTTTATTGAAACAATTCAATTAGGGTTCCCATTTCCTGAAATATACTTGGCCGATGGTGGTATAAACTTAGAAACTCAAACTTCAGAGACTCTAGTTGTTGATGGACAACAAAGACTCAGCACGATTTATCAATATATAACTGCTTCTCCAGAATTTAAAATTAAAAAAATACAGAGATTTAAAGATTTAGATGGAGTCAAGCAAACTGAGTTTTTTGACTATAATATTGTGATTAGAGATCTAGGGAGAATTGAGGAAAGTCAAATACGCGATATATTCAAGCGAATCAATTCGGTGAATTATGCCTTAAACGCTGTTGAAATAAGGAATGCTTTATATGAGGGAGAATTCATCCAAACGGCAAAAGATATATTAACAGCTTCTGAGCCATTCTCTGAAACTAATATATTTTCAAATGTATTTAGCGAAGATGAAGTTTCAAGAATGAAAGATTTGGAATATATGCTACTAATGATGGCAACAGTAGAAGAAGGTGGATATTTTGTGAGCGACAAAGAAGTTGAAAAATATGTAAAACGATATGATGATGAATATCCGAATAGAGCACTTATCTCAAATACTTTTCAGGAAATACTGAGTTTAATTGTTTCCTGCGAACTAGCAGCGGATAGTATATGGAATAAAAGATCTAGCTTTTTTTCTCTAGTTGTTGAGCTTGTCAAAATTAAAATAAAGTATAATAAGGTTCCTGACAAAGAAATACTAAAAGAAGCTCTTGTTTCATTTGAAGATGAATTAAATAGAAACAAAGGTGAAGACGTAAATAGTAACGATTACGCACAGTATTATTACTATACTCATCAAGGCACATCGAGTCGAAAGGGTCGCTATGTTCGAGGTAAATTATTGGAAATTCATATTGAAGCAATAATGTCTAGTTGACAAAAAATATATCTTTAACATATTCAGAAAGCTTTAAATTCAAAAATAATTCTAGTGATGATCAATCACTCTGTTTTTTATTTAATACTTCCAAGAAACTGGCAATGCTTAATGCAAGTGCTTTTGCAGCAAGGAATGGAATTCCATTTCCAATTGATTTAAACATATTTGTCAAAGAAATATGTTCGGGAAATGCAAAATCTTTTGGCAATGACTGTAAGGCTAATGCTTCTGCTACTGAAATTCTACGCTTCTTATAAGGATGAAGATGAACTTCATTATTCCCATAACAAACCGTGGGAGAATAACGCCATCTATGCAGACGTTTAAATGATTTTTTTGAATCATCTCCTTCTTCAACAGATTCAAAACGTGCCATACCTTGTCGTGGCTTGAAATAGTGAATCGAGTTAGGGTGAGTAGTTACTGAATTTTTTCTAAACCATGATTCAACCGTCAGATCTTGAAAAACATTTCTAGGACATTCTAAAATTGAATTTTCTTGAAATGGACTTTTTTTGACCCAAGGGCAAGCAAAAATTTTATTTTTTGGATAGACAATGTATTTCTCCCAAGGGAAAACTCCTTGAGGTATTTCTGAATCAGTCAAAGCTATCCCTGCCTGATTCAGAATTTCTTTGCGAAATCCAATTAGAATAATTCGATTTCTGTCTTGCGGAACGCCATATTCAATAGCATTTATAAGACGCTCTGTAGTGACGTACCCTAAACGCTGTAATTTATATTTATTCTCTTCATAAAAATCTCGATGTTTTTTTGTTCTCCACAAACCTTGAACATTTTCAAACAAGAAAAAATCTGGTTTTTGTTGGCAAATTATATCAGTGTAGGTAGAAGCTAATTTACCATTGTCTCCATTCCGACCCTTATTTTTTCCACCCACCGAGAAATCCGGACAGGGTGAACCACCAATAAAACCAACTAAATCTTTATTTTTCCGTGCCTTAGATACCAGTTGATTAAGAGTAGATTTTTGCTTTCCTTCAGTAAAGTCGACCACACTTCCTGGATAGTATCCATATTCAGGACTTGGTAAATCAAGACAATTTCTCGCATATTTATATGCTTCCAAAAATGGCTCAAAGATTTCATTGACATAGGCGATTTTGAAGCCAGCCATTTCAAAGCCTAAATCTAGGAAACCTGCGCCTGCAAAAAATGAAAATATGGTTGCTTGCTTGTCCATTTGTCAAGAAGAATTAAGCCGGAAGGCAATATCTTGGATTAGCTTAACTCTAAAGTTAAGAACGGTAGTGCATCAAGGAATGGTGGGCTGTGTAAAGTAGAGAGACATCTATTTTCA
>JAKRSB010000032.1 GCA_022402525.1 Thermosynechococcaceae cyanobacterium MS004 | reverse complement strand
CCCCGACACCGTGGTCCGTAGCCACGTGCTCTAGTCCACTGAGCTACAAGCCCTTCTCAGAGTTCTTATACTAGCATATTGCTTTGCCATGACAATAGGCTCTCTCAGTAATCTCGAGTCCAATAATCTCGAACCCAGTAATCTCGAGTCTAATCTTCAGTCAACCCTGTCCCACCTTGATCGGGCTGGGCAGGCACAAATGGTGGATGTGTCTCAAAAGTCGGCGACCGTCCGAGAGGCGATCGCTCAAGGGTTTGTGCGCATGAATCTGGCCACCTTTGAGGCCATTGAACGGGGGAATGCACCCAAGGGCGATGTATTGGGCACGGCTCGACTGGCTGGCATTATGGCCGCCAAACAAACGGCGCAGCTCATTCCGCTGTGCCATCCCTTAGCCTTATCAAAAGTTGAGGTTAATATACTCGCCCGCCAAGATTTACCGGGCTATGAGATCCGCGCAACGGTTAAGACCAAAGCTGAAACGGGCGTTGAAATGGAGGCCTTGACGGCAGTTTCCGTAGCGGCTTTGACGCTCTACGATATGGCGAAAGCTTTAGAAAAGTCGATTTCCATTGAGTCGATTCGCCTAGTGCGCAAGCAGGGCGGTAAATCAGGAGACTGGCAATCTTTAGAGTCACCCCTGCCACAGCCCTAAGCCCTCGCCGTCTAGCGTGGTGCAGCATTCGCGGGATGCAATAAAAAAGAGGGCTGCAAATGCAGCCCTCTTTTTTAAGATGTAGCCCTAATGATGAGGAATTCTGGAGAAGTGAAGCTTGGCTATTCTGCAGCGCCAGTTCCAATATCCTGATTTTCCTTATCGCCCGAATCCTCGGCCCGATTATCATTATTGTAGAAGCGACGGCCGTAACGTCCCCCAGTGGAACGCTTGCGGAACTTACGGGCGTAGGCCTGATTGCGAAGTGCTTTTTCTTTTTTTAGATTGCGGCGTTTAGCCATGTTGACCTCAACAGTAACGGTAGTTCCTAGAGCGGGCGATTAATTAAAAAATTCGTTAAGGCCAATGCAGAAATTCATCTATGAGGCCCGAAGAACTATACTAACATATCGTTTCTCCTTGCTAGAAGAGTTGGCGCTATGAGTTTTGCTGACGCTATGAATAGCTCCACGCCGCGCTTGGCTGCCAAGCTTGAGGCAATTCTTTACGTTAAGGCGCAGCCACTCTCCATCAATCTGCTGGCTGAAATTGCAGGATGCGATCGCGATGCTATTGAGGAAGCACTCATTGAGCTGATGCAGGACTATGTGCAGCGGGACAGCGCCCTAGAAATTGCCGAAACGGATGCGGGCTATAGCCTTCAGCTTAAGGAAAGTTTTCAGACTCTGCTAGATTCATTGGTGCCCACGGATTTGGGGGTGGGTGTCCTGCGTACCCTAGCAGCGATCGCCCTGAAAGGGCCGATCTTGCAAACCGACCTCATCGAGCTGCGTGGATCGGGTGCCTACCAGCATGTGCAGGAACTGGTCGAGCGGGGCTTTGTCCAAAAGCGCCGTAAAGCGGGTGGGCGATCTTCCACGGTGCAGGTTACAGAGCAGTTTTATCAATACTTTGAAGTGGATCAGCTTCCCGCAATTTAATGGCTACTTAATATTAATGCAATGAATCCTTAATGCACAGCTTGATCGATAGGCGCTGGATTGATGGGCGTTCTGACGGGGAAGTGAATGACCGCGTGATTATCCTGAATGTTCAGCCGAACTTCTTGGGGATGGCGCAGGCTGTAGGCTTCAAAATGGCGGCGGAGGGGCTGGGGCCACTGGGGAAACTGAAAGGCTGCATCACCATCGGCAATATCTGCCCAAAAATAGCGTAGATCCGGCGCAATTTGGAGGGCATCCCTGGGCGCGAGATTCAATGGCGGCTGACACAGCATTGTGGTCATAAAGGGCGCACTGCGATCGCCCATCCACTCCCGCGAAAAGTGCTGCAAATCAGAAAACTCTGGCACCTGCCTCACGCGATGGGATTCTACCGCTAGGCGCAGGGCGCTGTCCTGCTGGGTGAGGCGAAAAACACGATAGGGGTGGGGGTAGCTGACTAAGGAACCCGTTGTCAGGTCAAAAACACCGTCCCGATAGGCAATATCCTGGACATGGAGGTGGCCCGTAAACACAAGCTGGACGTGATGTTTGCGTAAGATCTTGAGCAGGGCTGGGGCATTCTCCAGCATGTAGCGCTGACCGATGGGGTGTTGAGCCTGGTGGGGGAAATGCTCCAGAATATTGTGGTGAATCATGACCAAGACCAGCTCATCCTGGGCTTGCGCCAAGCAGTCTTCCAGCCAGGTCAGTTGAGCTTCATCCATTGCGCCGATTTGCCGCCCACTGGGGTCAAATTGATTAGAATTTAGCCCAATGAGCCTAACCCCTGGCGCGATCGCGGTGCTGTAGTAGAGCGCATCGGCTTTGGGCGTCTCGGCTTGACCATACCCAAATTTCCAGTAGTAGCTTGGAAATTCACCCCAGCCAATGGACTGATGGTCAGCCTCTGGGACAGGCACATCATGATTACCGGGTATCACATAGGCCGGAAAGGGAAGCTGACGCAGGCGATCGCTGAGCCATGCATGATTTTCAGGTTCACCGTGCTGGGTCAAATCACCAGGAATGAGTAAAAAATCGAGGTCAAGCTGACTCAGGTGGTCAAAAACCTGCTCTAAGGCCGGAATACTCACCTCAATTAGATGAAATCGGGTTGGGTGCTCAAAAATGGTGTGCGGCAGGCCAATGTGTAGATCGCTGACCACTGCAAAGCGAAGATCCAGTGTCGTCATCCGGAAAGTCCTGAACGGTGATTGACCTATGCTAATCAAAAAGCCGCGTGTTACGCGGCTCTTTGCACATCTATTGCTCACCCATCCCAGTTTCCAGCCCAAATCAAGCATAGACCCAGGACAGGAGGCGACAAAGCTGAAACTACTTATTCGGCTGAGGGGTCATCCGCAGATAGGGCTTAATTTCCGTAACCCCTTTCGGGAATTTTTGTCTTGCTTCTTCCGTTGGAATAGAAGGCACCACAACACAGTCGCCACCATCCGTCCAGTTGCCGGGAGTTGCCACGCTGTAGCCATCCGTCAGCTGAAGGGAGTCAATGACGCGCAGGAGTTCGTCAAAGTTACGGCCAGTACTCGCTGGGTAGGTGATGGACAGACGCAGCTTTTTGTTGGGGTCAATCACAAAAACTGAGCGTACGGTCAAGGTATTGCCTGTGCTGGAGTTGGGATGGATCATCTCATACAGCTCAGAAACTTTTTTGTCGCCATCCGCCAAGATGGGGTAGTTAACCGTAGTGCTTTGGGTTTCGTTGATATCGCCGATCCAACCTTTGTGGGACTCGGCATCATCTACACTCAACGCGATGACTTTTACATTGCGCTTGTCAAATTCTGGCTTTAATTTTGCAACCAGCCCCAGTTCTGTGGTGCACACTGGAGTGTAGTCAGCAGGGTGAGAAAATAAAACGACCCAGCTATCGCCCGCCCATTCATGGAAGTTGATGGTTCCTTCAGAAGAGTCTTGGGTAAAGTCGGGTACGGTGTCCCCTAAGCGTAGAGACATGTGTGAGCTCCTTTGAAATAAACAGAGTGTTGAGGTTAAGCAGATGCTTGAATTACGTTCTGTATTAGATCATGCCATAAAACCCCAATTCGTCGGTCGGAATACAGATCTTAATAATTAGTCTCATATTTTAGTCTCATATTTCTGAGTCTTAATCTTCTTGAATTTCATCTGTCTGATTCGCCCAAGACCTTCAGCGTTTAGAGGGTAGTACAATCCCAGATCCACGCCCAGATTCACGCCCAGATTCACGATTTTTGCAGAATTTGTTGATTCAGTAACTGCTCGGTCAGCGCACTTAACTCTCGCCGGACGCTTTCTTGAGATCTGTTCTGACTTAGGACAGCGATCGCCTCTTCTAGGTTTGCGGCGACCCGCAGGGCTTCCCAAAAGTCTGCTGCCTTTCCTGATAAGCCAAAGGTTTCGCCTGTAGCCAGATTGCCGATCAGGATCTGATGATCTCGTTTGCCAAACAGAATTTGCGGCGTAGGCTGAAGCCATCCCTGAAAGATGGGCTGGGGCTGCACCGTGAGGGATGCCGTCAAGGATGAGCTAGGTCTATTTTTGAGGCAGTAGGTGGGCGGCAAGATGTGCCAGCTTTGCTCTAATGCATCGGCGAATGGGTTCCACAGGGAATGGTCTGGCTCATTCCAGGGGAAGCAAAGATAGTCTGGCAGCCCCAGCCAGTAGCGATCGCCCGTGAGTCGTTCACGGTTTTGCGCCTGCCATGCGGAATAGTCTTGCCCTAGGAGGGTGAAGCCGTGATCTATTAAGTCCTGGCCGCTGATGCAGTGCAGCACCTGGGGTTCGGCTTCCGTGAGCGATCGCCTGAGTTCAGGGTGGGAGTAAAGGGGCGCAAAAATCAGGTCGCGCTGGGGGTACTGCGATCGCGATCGCGCAAAGCGAGAACCGCTCAGGGCACAGTCATCGACCAGGACGAGGGGCACCTCTGGGGAGTACGGAGGGCTCATCTGTTCATGGCTGAGGCCGAGGGTGTAGGCCAGCATCCCTAAAACAATCAGCCCGCCTCTGGGGATACCACAAAACTTAAGCGCCTTGAGGTCTTTTGCACCCACGACTTCAAGGAGATTTTGGGTGAGCTGCTCACAAGCAGCCGTTGCGTCGGCGTAGGAAATGTAGCGCAACCGCCGACAGGTGGGGTTAAGAGAATGCTGCTGAACCTTAATCTGCTCTAGGATTTTGGGCGGAATAATGCCAATCAATCCAAGGCAGGGGGTGGGCTGGGTGCGCGTGACCAGAATGCCTTGGGGAAGGGCTTGCCACATCGGATGGAGCGCGATCGCCTGGGCCAACGCATCAACGCCGTCCGCCACCGACAGACCGAGCTGATGGCTGTAATGGGCGATCGCATCAGGGTCTAGGGGGAGGGCATGGCATTGATAGACCATGAGCTTATCACCGTGAGTTTAGCGCTATGAGTTTAGCGCCATGAGTTTAGCGATCACCTAGAGGAAAAGGTTCTGGTTCTTGTAGATCCCCATCCATAGGGTGCGCTTCCGTGAGATGCGTTTCTGTCAGATGCGCTTCGATGAACTGGACCAAGCCAGGGAGCTGATCCAGCGATCGCGGTCTTTGGAGATAGCTCATGGGGACCGCTTTGGCCAACGCACTGCACTGATGGAAATGCTGCACCATAAAAGCCTGATCCGCGAGGGTCTTAGTCGCGCGGGAATGCTGAATCAGCTCTGTGAAAGCCAGCGCACCGGAAGCTGGCGTAATCGCCTGCTCGTCACCCACTCTCAAAATATAGAGGTGTGTGAGCGGCACCGGATGTGCGGCAAACTGCTGGTCGAGACGCTGCACTTGTTTATGGCTCAACGATTGCAGCATGGGGAAGCCTTCGGTTTCCGTCCCCACAACCGCCGCCGCATCGGGCAAAAGCCTCACTTCAGGGAAGCTAGGCACCACCTGGAGCGAGGGGCTGTGCGACCCCTTAACTGGAACATTCCCGATCTGGATGGCCATCACATCATCGGTGAGTAGGGAGTAGCCGTGCTGATGAAAGAGCGAAGCTAGGGTAGATTTGCCCCAGCCAGACCCGCCTAAAAAGGCGATCGCCCGATTGTCTTTGGCCACGGCGCTTGCATGGAGTACCAGATAACCCCGCTGCCTCAGAATGCAGGCCATCGCTGCCCCTAAAATGTAGCCCCGAATCACCGCCCAGTCCACGTCAGGCGGGGCATCAACCACCACCTCGCAGCCGGAACGAATCCATAGCTTTAACCCCCAAGGCAAGCCCACAAAAATCTCGTTGCCCTGGTTGGCCGGAACAGAAGCCTCAGACAGAGAGGAAAAACTCACCACCACGTCTGGCTGATGCACCTCTAGTGGATGAATGGGTTCAACCGGATCAAGTAACAGCCGCTCTGACTGTATCCATAGCCCATAGGCAAACGCAGTGTACACCTCGTTGCAGCCCTCAATTCCCGCTTTAGTATCCGTTTTCAGCGCCCGTGTTCGTCTCTGGCCTAGTTTCTCTGGCTTAGTTTCTTTGGCCTAGTTTCTTTGGCTTACTCTCTCTGGCTCAGTTCCAGTTTCCGACCACAGTATATCCTGACCAAAAGTACGGATGCATTAACTGAGTTGCGGTGGATCGAAGGGTCGTGGCAGGCAATCGGGATGAATCCATTGGAGCAGGGTTTAGAGCATAGTTCTGGGGGTAGGTCTGGGCATTATTCGGGCTATCACTGAGCGCTGTTGCCTGCCCGTGATGGAAGCTAACTTCGCCGCGCAGCATCCGAATCTTCGCCTGCTGTAGGGCCTTGGCCTTGGTGGGTGCGCTCCGAAAGGCGTCATAAAATCCGGTCATGAGTCCCAAGGTTCCCTCGTCTTCCACAGACCACAGGCTTGCGATCGCAGCGGGCACTCCTGCATTAAGGGCTGTCCCGGCAAATCCCAGCTCGGCTTCTTTATTGCCAAGGGCCGTCTGACAGGCGCTCAGCACCAATAGCTCTAAGGAAGGAAGCTGACTCCAGCGCAAGTCCGTGGAGAGGCGTTGCACCTGCGAGAGCGTCAGGCGATCGCCCCAAAACTGGATGTAGGAATTATCGACTTTTCCCGGATTAAAGACGGCATGGGTCGCCAAGTGCAGCACCCCAAAGCGCTGCTGCTGATAAAGCCGCTTGAGGTTGTCTAGGGTAGACGCTTCATCGAGGGTTTCGCGGCTGGGGCCTTGCCAAAGCTGGCTGGTGATGACCGAAATTTCAGTGGGCACCGTGGGCAGGGGCGCTTGACCTTCCGTACTCTTAGAGATACCCATCGCCAACATCGGCTGCTGCTTCAGCGCGAGCGATCGGCTGGTGTTGGTTAGCCCAAAGCTGGGAATCAGCGCGGTGCTGTAGCGCTCTGCCAAAAACTGACGCCCATTGTGCATTGCCCCCAGGGGAATGGTGCGCAGCCCTTCATCCATGGAAAACAGCAGCGTATCAATGCCCTCAGCCTGAAGCTGAGCCTCTAGGGGCTGAATGATCCAGCGATAGAGCTGCTGCGCTGAATCGAGATATTTTGTAGAGCCTAGCTCCGTGCGATCGCTCACGGTTTTCCGGAAGGTTTTGGCCGTGTCTAGCACCCTATCACGGGACACCTCTGGCAGTACCTGACGAATCACTGGCGGGGTGGAAGCCTGGGCGAGGAGGCCAGGGAGAAGCTGGGTGGAGGCAAGGTATTGGGGGTGGAGTGAGAAGAATTGGGGCTGCTGCGATCGCGCATCGAGTGAGCGGGCGGGCCGCACCAGCAGCAGGTGAGTTTGCTTGTTCAGCGCGACAGCGTACAGGATCGCAGGGCGCGTCCCGGTTTCTTGGGCAATACGGGCAAGCTGGCGCGAAATTTGAGCCGCGCTGGGAGCGGATTGAGGGGCGGATTGATGTGGGGTCTGAAGGTATGTCCCAAACTGGTCTGCCTGCCAGGCTTCAAACTGCTGTATAGCGTCCTCTGGGGATGCCTGAACAAAGCGGTCTTCAAAAACCTCACGGGGCGATCGCGTTTTCTCTGGTGGATTTTTACGCCCCTTGGGAAAGGTGAAGCTGTCAAACAGATTGAAGTTTGAAGGTTTTTGGGGGGCAGGGCGATCGTTTGAGGGATTGCGCGGCCGAGTCCGAGGTCCTTGGCCAGACCCAAAGTTAAAGTTGAACTGAGCCTGGGCGGACGGCATAGCCCCAGGCAGAAAAGGCCAGAGCGCCAAGCTCATGACGCACAGCGCCTTAAATCGGGAACTTTTCATGGCGTAGACAATCCTCAGTGAGATGCAGCAAATAGATGCAGCAAACGAATCAGGCGACTGGAATCAAGTAGTGCTGCGTAAAAGTAATGCTGAGTAAAAGTGCTGGTCAAACCTGTATCGAGCCGCTACATCCACCCTAGTTGCTTTTGAATTGCCGCTCGGTGATCTCCATCAGCCACAGCGGTGATCGTCTTTACCTCTACACAGCAATATCCCTGAAACAATCTTCTGAAATAATCCTGAAACAGCCTCTCAGCCATTGCGTCCGGCTCCAAAGCCTGCTACATTTCCCCGCAGGTTCTGAGTCTGCCCCTAAATTCCTAATTCACTCACAACTCACCCAAATTCCTAATTCAACGGCTCTAATGGATGGAATCATTCATTCATGGGATCATTTCGACATACATTTCGACATACACTGGCATAGACAAGATTTACATCAACAAGATTTAGCCTAGAGAGTAAGGCTCAATCGCCAATTCTTCCCGCTTTGGGGTGATTAAGTATTGCCTGATTTACTTCAAACGTTCTGATTCACTTTCTTTTAACGCGATCGCTAGAGCTAATGATGGGTCTCAAACATTGGAAACGCTGGGCTATTTTCGGACTGCTAGGACTATGCCTGAGCTGGATGGTGAGCTGCAGCGGCACGAATTCCTCCCAAACAGGTCAGAGTGCCTCCACTAGCGGCAAGACCGAAATCGAGTTCTGGACAATGCAGCTCCAGCCTAAGTTCACCGATTATTTCAATACCCTAATCAGTAACTTTGAGAAAGAAAATCCATCCCTAACGGTGCGCTGGCAGGATGTGCCCTGGACGGCAATGCAGAGCAAGATTTTAGCCGCCGTCTCTTCCAAAACCGCGCCGGATGTAGTTAACCTCAACCCCGACTTTGCCGCTCAGCTTGCGGGACGGAATGCTTGGCTGACGCTGGATGACAAAATTGACCCCAAAGTTCAGGCTGAATATTTACCGAACATCTGGAAAGCCAGCACCCTAAACGGGAAGAGCTTTGGCATCCCCTGGTATCTCACTTCGCGCATTGCGATCTATAACAGCGACCTGCTAAAACAGGCAGGACTCACCGCACCGCCCAAGACCTATACCGAGCTAGCCGCTGCTGCAAAGACTGTCAAGGATAAGACGGGCAAGTACGCCTTCTTTATTACCGCCGTGCCTGAAGATTCTGGTGAAATTCTAGAGTCCTTTGTGCAGATGGGCGTCAAGCTGATTGATGCTCAGGGTCGGGCAGGGTTCAATAGCCCAGAGGGTAAAGCGGCCTTTGAATTTTGGGCAAATCTCTACAAACAGGGACTCATTCCCCCGGAAGTTACCACCGAAGGCCATCGTCACGGGGTAGAGCTGTTCCAGTCTGGTCAGACGGCGCTGCTCTCCTCTAGTCCAGAATTTTTGAATGCGATCGCCACGGATGCGCCCGATATTGCTAAGGTTTCGGCTGCCGCACCTCAGCTCACTGGAGCAACGGGTAAAATGAACGTGGCTGTCATGAATGTGGTGATTCCCAAAGATACAGATCAGCCTGCAGCGGCCGTCAAGTTTGCGCTGTTTTTGACGAACCCTGAAAACCAGCTCAGTTTTGCCAAAGCGGCCAACGTACTGCCCTCCACGACCGCCTCCTTACAGGATGCCTATTTTAGCAAGGCAACGCCAGAGGCCAGCCCTTCCGATCAGGCGCGGATTGTCAGCGCCTCGCAAATGAAAAACGCTGAGGTCTTAATTCCAACGCTCAAAGATATTAAGGCGCTCCAAAAGGTACTCTACGAAAACCTACAGGCCACCATGCTTAACCAAAAGACCGCTGAGCAAGCGCTCAAGGATGCCGAGCAGGCTTGGAATCAAGAGTACGCGGGTCAGGAAAAAGGGTAGAAGTTCCCCAAGCTGAGAGAAACGCGATCGCCGATAGACCTGACTTACAGACCTGACTTCAGGTGCTTAAAGGCAGCGTCAAAGGACGTTTGCAGATCGCCAAAGGCTTTTTGAAAGCCATCCTTAACTTCAGACCAAGCATCGGGGCTATTTTGCTGCATCTTCGCCAAAACCCGTTCGGCCTCTTGTTTTTTCTGGCGCAGGTCTTCCATGCGTTGCTGCCACTGAGAAGACGCTTCCATCTTGGCCAGCTTCGCCTCAAGCCTTAACTCATCCATTTGTTGATTGACCTGTCGCAGCTTGTCTTGAAATTGCGCTTGATATTCTTTTTTTTGCGCATCGGATAACAGCATATTGTCCAACTCCTGATAGCGAATGGCTTAGAGATGACTCACTACTTTAAGTCTAGATCTCAAGCCTCGTTCTTGGTTTTAACTTGATGGTCGCAGAGTCCTGAAGCGATCGCATCCGTCCTGAGGCTAGGCTTCTAGGCAAGTTCTATATCTTGAGGCACATAACCCCGCATCCTAAAATCATCCGCCACCGAAACCAGCTACCAAGGATTCCCAACCATCGTAATCCCGCTCCAGTAGTAAGGGTGTGTCAAGTCAATTTTTTGGGCGATCGCCTGCTCTTGACTGGGCTGAGCCAGGGGCGTTCTGAGTCGGTCAGACACAAGCTGCCCCTCCTCAATCCGCACCTGACCGCTCAGCATCGCCACCTGAGTCCGGCGGAGCGCTTCAGCTTTAATGGGCGAGTCTTTGAGATTGGCATAAAAATCGGTCATAAAGGCGAGAGTGCCAATATCGCTGATATACCAGAGTCCACCGAGAGCCGTCTGTACCCCTGCTGAAACGGCCAGTCCCGTAAACCCTAACTCTGCATCCTGGTCGCCCAGCGCAGTGCGGCAAGCGCTCAGCACCAGTAGAGATACGGGATTGGGCTGGGTTAGACCCAACTCCTGCAAACGGCTGAGCGGCACTTTAGAGTCCCAAAACTGAATGTAAGACTGATCCGCTTTACCCGCCTGAAAATCACCGTGGGTTGCGAGATGCACAATGCCGTAAGGCTGCTCAGTCCGCGATTGTTTCAGCCGTTCTGGGGTAAAGCCTTCATTCAGGTAAGCTTTACCAGACCAGAGCTGTTCAGTAATGTTAGAGAGTTCTTGGGGGACAGAAGGCAGTGGAGATTGGTCGGTAAATTTCGATGCCCCCATTGCCAAGACTTTCATATCTTTGATGCTGACATGCTTGGTATCAGACAACGACAGGCTGGGCATGAAGCCGACGCTGTAGCGCTCCACAATAAAGCCCTTGCCATCGTGAAGTGCGGCCATGGGTAAAGAGCGTAAGCCCTTATCCATAATAAAGACCAAGTTATTAACCTTCTCTGCCTGAAGATCTTTTTCCAGGGGTTCAATCAGCCAGCGGTAGAGCTGCTGGGCCTGGGGCAGATAGGTTTGTGAAGGTCTAAGGCTCTGTAAAGAACCCTGGAAGCGTTTAACAGCTCTAGTCACAGTGCTTCTAGTTGCTTCTGGAACCTGCTTGCGAATAACTTTACCGTCGGCAGTCACTAGAACCAAAACCAGCTGATCGGTATCTTGTCCAGAGGAACCTTTGGGAAAAAGCCTATCCCACCCACAAGAGTCAAACTGCCAGATGGGGTCTGAGGGTCTTGCAGGCTTTTCGGACGCACATTTATCAGCCTGGGCTTGGGCGTTGCGCTTCAGGATTTTGGAGTCTACCAGACCTTTGAGAGAGTCTCTAGCAGCCACTAAAGCTGACTGAAAAGCTGATTGAAAGGTAGGCTCCGCAGCTTGAGTGCTGTTGGGTGCTGGCGCAAAGTAAGAATAGATCAAGCTTGGCGTGACGCCAGGAACCTGAGTAATTTGCCCAAGTACCGTTTTGGCTTGGTCAATGGAATCTCTTGGCGTGTTTCCAAGACCTAGATAACTAGAAACAGAAGCCGTGAAGTATTGATCTACTTCTTGCACAGAAGCCTGAGATTCTGGAATGGGAACGGCTGCAGTAACTTCTGTAACAGGGACTGGCGGCGGGTTGGTGATTTCTTGAGTATTGACTTCTGCTTTTGTCTCAGAAGCACTGTTGGCTACAACAGCAGAACTATTAGTATTCGTTTTGTTCTGCTCTACTGGACTAAGCGTCGGGGTCGGGGTCGGAGTCGGAGTTGGGCTAGGGGTTGGACTAGGGGTCGGAATTGGCGTAGGGGTTGGAGTTGGAGTTGGACTAGGAGTTGGAGTTGGACTAGGAGTTGGAGTTGGACTAGGAGTTGGAGTTGGAGTCGGACTAGGGGTCGGGGTTGGGGATGAGGTTGGACTAGGGGTCGGAATTGGCGTAGGAGTTGGACTAGGGGTCGGAGTTGGGGTCGGAATTGGCGTAGGAGTCGGAGTTGGGGTTACTCCTGATTCAAAAGCTCCAATATCAGCTTTTTCATTCTGGGGTCGGCTGAAGCCACGCTGATCGGTGGCGATCGCAGAAGACCCAGCGGCATCAATAGCCGGACTGCCAGCGATTAGTGCATGGGTTTGAGTAGGCCCACCATTATCTGCAAGAGGGGCGATCGCGGTTTCAATGCCTCCAGCCAGCACAATATCCGTGCTGCCTACCGGAAATCCACCTGCATTTCCGTTCTGTCCAACTAAATTAAAGCCATTAGAAATGACTGTTGCACCTTCCACATTAAAAAACTCTGCATTCGTTGTTGCAGAATTTCCAGCCAGAATGCTGTTGCCAATGGAAAAAGCTGGACTAGGAATCTCAACGCCTTCACTTGCTTCGCTCAAGTTCAGGGCATAAAAATTGTTAAAGATACTACCACCTGACCCACCCGCTGTATTTCCCGTGAGCGTACTGAAATCGACTTGAGCAAAACCGCTGTTATAGATACCGCCGCCGTCTAATCCTGCACTATTTCCAGAGATAGTGCTATTTGTGAGGCTAAAGAAGCTAGTGCGTAGAGCACCATCTTCGTCAAAGTAGAAATAGTCAAAGCGATAAATGCCGCCACCATTACCAGTCGCAGAATTTCCTGAAATCGTACTGTTAGTAACGACAAAATTTTGATTATTGAGATTGCCGTAAAAGGCTGAGCCATTATAGATTCCGCCACCTGAACCAGCAAATTCAGCACTACCTGCGGAGTTTCCTGAAACGGTACTATCCGAAAGCTTTAACGATCCAAAATTATGAATACCGCCACCATCAAATGCTGCTGTATTTCCTGAAATAGTGCTGTTGGCAATTTCTAACCCTAATTCTATTTCTGAATTTCCTGATTCTCCTCCTTCGTCATAATAATAGTAGCTAAAACTAGTGATTCCGCCACCATAGCCCTTTACAGCAATGTTATTTAAGATTTGACTATTAAATAGAGACAGATTACCAAAGCTATAAATTCCACCTCCAGATGATTGAGCTTTGTTTTCAGAAAAGAGACTATTTGAGATAGTCAGCTTTTGATCTTTCACATCATCATAAAAATAATATCCTGAGTGATAAAGTCCTCCACCAAAGCTCGCTTCATTTTTCAGGAAAACCGTGTTGTCTATGACGGAATTATTGTTGAATCTACTGTTTCCAAAGTAATCATCAAAATAAAGTCCTCCTCCTGAAGCAGCAGCTTTATTATTAGAAAATGTGCTGTTGGCGACGACTAGACTACTATCAAAATCATCGTCCTGAGAATTGTAAAAATAAAAATTGCTATGGTAAACACCGCCACCAGATCCATTGGGTGCATTGTTACCATCGATAATACTGTTGTTTAGGGCAAGTCGATTTCCAACACTAAAAATACCGCCGCCAGTACCTTTTGTCGTTAAGTTATTTGAAATTGTACTGTCTGTGATCGCTAGACTTGAAGCAAAGTTTGTATAGGAACGAGTGTCTTCAGAATATGTATATCCAAGCCCATTAGAATAAATTCCGCCACCATCGAATTGTGCTGTATTTCCAGTAATTTTGCTCTGAGAGATAGTAAGATTGCCAGTTATTTCAGGATTTTCTACTAAATTATTGAAATAATTTTTAATATTATAAATTCCACCACCACTGGCATTAGCTGCATTATTGGAAATTTCGCTATTGACAATCTCTACAACTCCTAGAGAGCTAAAGATGCCGCCACCATTTCCCAAAATAAAATTCTCTTCGCCGCTTCCAGCAGCGAAATTTTGAGAGATAGTGCTTTCGGTGATTTTTACTGTGCTGTTAATATTATAAATTCCACCACCATCGCCAAAACTCACATTGTCTAGAATACGGCTATTTTTGATCGTTAGATTTCCAGCTTCTCCGTTAAAAATTCCACCGCCATCTCCATCAGAAATATTCCCGGAAATAGTACTATCAGAGATCGTGATTTTTCCTTCATTGTTCACTCCATTAATAGTGAAAGAAAAATTTGTAATTGCACCACCATTATCAACGCCAATATTTTTAGTGAAAGTGCTGTTGCTAATATCAACAACCCCCCCAGCATTGACGAGTCCACCTGCAAAAGCATCCTCTGCAAC
Organism: Thermosynechococcaceae cyanobacterium MS004; assembly: GCA_022402525.1. GTDB lineage: Bacteria > Cyanobacteriota > Cyanobacteriia > Thermosynechococcales > Thermosynechococcaceae > JAAURS01. The sequence goes on along the minus strand of JAKRSB010000032.1, from coordinate 11,644 downwards.
ATTCTCAGAAATCACACTGTCCCTGATGAGCAAACTGCCAAATGCATTAACAATACCCCCTCCTCCAACAGATGATCGATTTTTAGAAATCGTGCCGTTTTCTACAGAAACCAATCCACCACTGTAATTTAAAAGTCCGCCCCCCCCAGATTCTGCAAAATTACCAGTCACCGTACTGTTCTGTAGCTTCAGCGTTGCTGATTCAACGGCAATGCCACCACCGCCGCTATCGTCCGGTGCGCTAACGCTGAGATCATCCTTTGATTGATTATTAGAAATAATGCTATTAGAAACCGTTACGTTGCTTCCTGATCTGGCAAAAATTCCTGCACCAAACCCTACGACATTCCCATTCGTGATGGTTAGGCCACTCAGGCTCACGGTTCCCGCGAGGATATTAAATACTCTACGCTGATTCTCTCCATCGATAATTGTTGTATTGGGCCCTTGTCCTTGAATCGTAAGATTTTTATTGATCTGAACAACATTCTCACCTTTGCCAGTAAACGTTCCGCTGGCAACATTGACTGTTGCGCCCGATGTCGCTACATCTACGCCATTCTGCAAAATATTGGCAAAGGGCTGATTCACATTGACGGTGGATGCCTGCCCTTGCAACACCTGACTGGAACCGAGCAGAATAGGAGCATTGAGGTTGACGGTCAGGTTGCCATCTGAATTTTGATCATTGAAGGCTAAAACGTTGCTGTTGATCTGGGTGCTGGAATTAATGGTTGTATCCACCTGAATCAATTCATTGGCGGCCAGCGTCACGTTGCCTGTCCCTAGCGCTGACTCAATCACGCTAGCCGCAACAAAATGATCGCCAGTGAGTGGCCCTGGTAGCGTATTGCTGCTGTCAGCATTAATGAATAATCGATCAGGGTCTAAAAGCCAAGTGCCTGCGGTGCCGAAGGGTGCGCCCACGTCTACGAATGCTGTGCTGGAAATGCTGAGTCCACCTTTGCCAGAGGTTTCGACGAAGCCGCCATTACCGCCTGTAATAGCGCCCCTGGCTGAAATTGACCCGTCCACTTGAGTTAGGCCATTTGCCCACACCACAACGCTGCCGCCATTCCCTTGGCTGAGGGCATCGGCCTGAAGCTTCGCTTCTTTGCCGATGGTTGTATTGAGCGCTGTGGGCAATTCACCGGATAATTCGCCCTGTGCATCTCCCCCCACAACGATGCTTCCGCCGCCGCTGTCACCAGAGGCCAAAAGTTCAGCATTGCCCGTTACTTTTACATCAGCCCCCAACACCCGTATGGTGCCGCCGACCTGCCCCGGCTGCTGTCCGGTGGTGTCCAAAATGCCGGATACAGCAACGGCACCGTCTCCACTGCCAATGAGCGCGATCGCACCCTGACGGTTTTCGACCGTGCGGGCTTGAATAACCCCATCCGTATTAATTAAGCTGTTGACGACGAAGGCACCCGCCTGGGCGCTTAGGCGCACCACACCGCCATCGGCTGTAATTTGGCCATTGTTGCTCACCAGGGCATCCAAGGGCTGACCTTGAGCGCCAATAATAGATCCTTGTATTGCTGGGTCAACCACAAAAGAAAAGAGGCCGTCCCCATAGAAATCCAGAGTGGCCTCTGTGCCAGACCCTAGCAGTACCGAGCCAAGCCTTGCGGTAATGGTGCCGCGATTGGCAACCCCTGGCGCAACCAAGGCAGCAAAGCCGCTATCGGCAACGGTAATTGTCCCCTCATTTTCGACGGTAGCTAGAGGTTGACCCGCCCCCTGCCGAAACCGCAGCAGCCCCTGCATAAAGTCTTGGTTTTGAATCTCCAGGGTGGTGGCTAAAATGCTGCCCACATTAATTTGAGCGGTGGGCGTAAACAGGATGCCGTTGGGATTGATTAAAAACAGCTTGCCATTGGCGGTGAGCCTACCTGCAATTTCTGAGGTAAAGCCACCGGTCACGCGGTTTAGAGTGGCGGAGTTGGCAGACGGCTGCTGGAAATTGACCGACTCATGGGGGGCAATGCTGAAGCTATTCCAGTTCAGGATGGCGCGGTCAGAGCTTTGTAGAATATTGAGCTGACTGGGGCTGGTCTGCTGAATTTGCGCTTGTCCTGCTTCAAGATTTCCTCCTTGCGGCAGGGCGAGACTCGGCACTCCCCACGCCATTGCTGAAACGCCAGCGGCTAAACCCGTTACCCACCCTCGATGAATGAGTTGGGACTGGAGCCTCATCCAGGATTGTCGCTGAGAAGGGTCTGGCGTCTTGGCTGGCGTCTTGGCTGGCGTCTGGGAGGCAGAAACGGAGAAACAAGAGTGCCACATCATCGGTATGCCTAGGAAGTGATCAAAGAAGCGATATAAACAGGAATCGACTGAACGCAAACGAAAGCGCAGTGTCAGTTCAAGGGTTGAAGTCAAGAATGGAAGTCAAGGGTTAAAATTTGCGCTGGAAGCTAAAAGAAGCCCGTCACGATAAAAAACAAGCGGGGGTCAGAGTCTGTTGAAATATCCGTGCGCTGTAGGGGAAACGCAAGCTCTAACCCCACAAAGACGCTGGAGTTAAAGCTGTGGCGGATTCCAAACCCCGTGGAAGCTAGGGAATCAGAGCTATTTTCTACAGCGGTTGGCGCATTCCGAAAGACCTGCCCATAGTCTGCAAAGGCATAGGGCTGGGTGGTCATGGAAACCTTAAACGCTTTATACAGAAAGGGGCGCTGCACTTCCACCCGCAGACCGTAACCATAGTCGCCTAGTAATTGGTCGGGGTCAAAGGCGCTGCCAAAGCCTGCCCCCCCCAGCCCAAACAGCTCTCGCGACAAAAGCGCATCGCCCGTCAGTTGAGCCTTGCTGGAGAGCAATAGGTTAAACTGCCCCGGAAGCGTTTGGTTGCGGGTCAGGGCCAGATTGACCTTCGTAAACACCGCGCTTCCTGCTGACCTCGAAAGTGGTTCGTTCGCGTTCCTTGGCCGCGTCCCATTAATGCCTTGGGAGAGCTGGAAGGACCCCTGAAATGAACCTAAAGCGTCGATATTTTCAACATCAACTCCAAACCGGAAGACCTGGAGCCGATCTTGACTTAAGACCTGTCGTGGCCCCAACAGATCAAAGGTGCTGCGGCTGTCTGAGTAGTCAAAGCTGCCCTTTGCAATAATGTTGGTCTTGCGCGATCGCACCACTGGGTAAGACAGTCCCGCCTCTCCTACAATCGTGCGTCCGCTAATCCCCAAGTCCCGCAGCGCACCCCTCGGATTTACGGTGGTATAGGAGGTGCCCAAATCGAGACGCAGCCCATCATTCCCTACAGGAATTGAAACGCCTACGCTCCCTAAGGCCAGGGCGCTAGGGTTATCGAGAGCCGTTGCGCCCCGCAGCGTTACCTGCTCACCCTGCCCCAACACCGAGTTCAAGGATAAACCCACCTGTGCCCTTAAAGGCCCCACCTCTCGCGTGCCGCGATTGGATAGCTCCCCAAATCCATTGATCGGGTCATAGACTGCGCGCACCAGTAGCGCCGAGGTGCCTAAGCTGCTGCCTCGGCGTAAGATAGAGCGCACATCTACCCCAGCCAAGTCATTGGCCAGCAACATTGATCGCTCTAAATCTTTAATTTGCAGGGGGCGAGACGCCAGAATTTTATCCGTGAACCCCTTAACACGGTTGAGCTGGGCTTGGGGAGCACCTTCTAGATCAATTTTTTCGATATAGCCTTCAACGACTTGAAGCTTTGCGGCACCATTCGTAATGGTTTGCTCCGGCACTAGCGCTAAAGACAGTACATAGCCATCCCGTCGGTAAAGCTGGGTAATTTGACCCGCGATCGTGTAGAGGTCTTTAAGGCTGACCTCTTGATTTAAGCGCTCACGATAAAGCAACTCAAACCGCTCAGCCGGATAAATCGTTGCGCCTTCAATCGAAATGGACTTCAGCAAAAACTTCTGCTGATCTGCGCCCGGTGGCGCAGTCAAATCTTCCTGCTGCGGCACCACAATCTCAGAAGGTGGCGTCGGCACATTAGGGGGAGGAAACTGCTGCTCAATGCGTCCAGGGTCTGTAGACTGAGCCATGCTTTTCAATGAACAGGTATCAGCCAGCAGGCCAATCAATAAGCCACTAAATAATAAGACAGCCCAGACGCTGCTCTGGACAGGATTAGAAGCGGTATTTTGTTTCTTCAAAGCCAATTAAAACCCAAAAGATAAGGGCTATATTCTTTCAGAAGCCTAGATTAAAACCGATGTAATAAAAAGACTTCAGAGGGGACAAAGCTAGTTGGGTAGTTATTTTTCAGACACTACCTACGTTCAATGTTTGCCCCCAGGAAATTTAGAGGGCAAACACCAGAAATCTCCATCATTCCTTAGAAGAGGGAGTCTTTTCAGAGCGTTAAATCATACTCAAGACAGCCATGAGGAAACTTAGCTACGCTATTTGCCGTAGCAGCGCCTCTCTCCAGAGGAATTATGGCATATCAGTTTAGAAAAGCAAAATCATCTTTTCATATTTAAATATTGCTGTAATCGTAACCATCACAAGCAATCAACGATTTAGGTACTCTTCTAAAGAGAGACTGAGGATGTTTAGGGTTCATCAGTCATCTCACAACAGAAAAGATTTAAGATTTCTGCAGTCGTATTAAAAATTTAAAGATTGTCCAGACTTTTGGAGTCGAATTCCCCAAAATTACACAAGTTGTAGCTGTATCTTTACTCGCCCGTCACAGAAAGCCCTTCAACCCAAACATAGGGGCTCACTCCACCGGGCGTTGAATGGACTTCTGGCTCCACATAGAGGATTGACTTCAGCACTTCGCGGAAGTCCCCAGCCACGGTGGCCGACTCCACACTAATGCGATCGCCGTTCCGCAGTAGCCAGCCATCAAAGGGGAGGGAAAACGAACCTTGTAAAGACTTCACCCCTGCATGAAGCGCCTGGAGTTCGTCGACCAGCACAATATTGTCCGCTCCCTCTAGGGTGTAGGTTGTTGCTGGCGTTTCGCCTTGGGAGACATGATAGAAATGGGGGCTGACTGTGACCTTAGAACCCATATTGGCATGCCCCGTGGGCTGGGCATTCATGCGCTTTGCGGTGCCGGAGCTATGCAGAAAATTTTTAAGGATGCCGCGCTCAATCAGTGTGACCTGACGGGTAGGGGTGCCTTCGTCGTCAAATAGAGACTGGCCGATGTTATCGGGGTGGAGCATATCATCCCAGACAGTCAGCAGCGGGGAGGCTAGCTGGGTGCCCAAGGACTCTGGGGTGGAAAGGCTCTGGCGATCAAGAATACTTTGGGCGTTAAACAAGTTAGAAAACGCACCCAGCAAGCTGAGGAATGCTTCAGGCGAAAAAACGACGGTGTACTTCCCCGTGGGGATTTTTTGGTAGTTGAGGTGGCTGATGGTTTTGTCGATGGTTTCTTGAAGGCAGCCGTTAATGTCGAGGTCTGCCAAACGATGGCTGAGCCGCATCGCACCAGCGCTACGGGGCTTTTTGCCAGTTTCTTCGGCTTTGCTGTAGAGGTAGACGCTGTTGTAAGAGCGGGTTTCGTAACGGCGTGCGCCGTCGCTGTGCAGATAAAACCGCTCAATATCACGCTGCGAAAGGCCATTGTAGGGCACCCCGACAATGGCTGGATGGGCTTCTAGGAGCGCCTGCTCTGCTTTAGCAAGATGGGCCAGCAGCTCAGAAATGGGCGCTTGGGGCGAGAGCTGATGGGCGCTCTCTGGGAGAGGGGCGATCGCCTCTGGGCTAAAGTCTGGGGCGTGGTCTGTAATGCCAAAAATACTCGCTTCCTGGGCTGTTTTAAGCGCAATTTCGAGGCCGATTGGATCCACATCTGTGGTGCTGGCAACTCCCACTTGGCGATCTGCATTCCAGACGCGGACGGTGACGCTAGAGCGATTGGAGGCCTTGACCTGCTTGGGCGCACCCTGATCCACCTGGACGTTGGATTCATCAATGGTTGAGCCGTACAGGTCAAATTTGTCGATGCCGAGGCCGTGGGCCTTCTCTTGGGCGATCGCAGCCAGTTCGCTAATATTCAGCACGCAGAAACTCCCAGGGGTTTGAAATAGAGTCGAGGACAAGGGGTTGAGGATAAGCGCTACCTTGAAAGCGCTTTTGAGATATCTCTACTGTAGCGATTTCACCGGGCAGATTTCCAAGACGGTTCTAGAATGGCGATCGGATTCAGGCAGTACAATTCAAGTATCTTCTGTTGTGCAGGCTCTGGTTCTAATGAGACTCAAACCCCTTCCCTTACGCACTGGCCTGATGGCGATCGCCCTTTGCTTCTTGACCTTAACGAGCTGGTTTTTTAGTCCGCCTGCCCTAGCCGTCGTACAGGTGCGGCTGTTTGACTTGGGCTACAAAGACTGTCCGCCGGAGCTAGCTGAGGGAACGGTCAATAGCGGCGATATTGCGGCAGGGGCCAGCTGCTTTTTGATTACGGGTCAGGCTGAAAATAAATCTGGCAAGACGCTGGTAGATGCCGATGTCTTTGGCCGTATTTATGACGTCAACAATAATATCGCCATGCAGAACCGCACGCGGCTAGGATCCATTGATACCGTTCCTCCCGGCATTAGCCCCTTTGAGCTAAGGGTTTCGGTGCCAGAGGCCTTAGAGCCACCCCTCAGACTAGAGCAGTTTAAGTCCACGGGGTTTAGTACAAAAGTGCGGTAGGCACGGTACGCTCAAAATTAAGCGCCTTGGTGCAAGCATATTCATTCACCTGTATTTTGAGCACCTGTCATATTTCTACAGATAAGTGGGCATCCTAAACTTAGTCGACGAGATTTCTCCATGGGATTACAAGCTTCCAGCTCTGAGGGTTGGGGGCTTTTTTATTGCTATTGCATACGGTCTAGGGTGCGGTACTGAATCGCCTCAGCCACATGCGCCACCTGAAGGGAGGTTGAGGCATCTAAGTCAGCAATGGTGCGCGCCACTTTTAGAATGCGATCTGTACCTCTGGCAGATAAACCCAATCGCTGAATCGCGGCTTCAAGGAGCTGTCGAGAGGCATCGTCTAGAATGCACCACTCTCGTAAATGCCGACTCTGCATCTGGGCGTTGCAGTGCAGCTTAGGCTCCTGGGCAAAGCGATCACGGGATCTGTCTCTGGCGGCCAAAACGCGATCGCGAATGGGCGCTGAAGCCTCGCCTTCTTTCCCCTGGGTGAGTTCCGTGGGCTTGAGGCGGTTGACGCTCACCTGAAGGTCAATGCGATCCATGAGCGGGCCAGACAGTTTGGCCCAGTAAGACTCCCGCTGCCGGGGCGAACAGGTACAGGCTTGAACTGAATCGCCAAAGTAGCCGCAGGGGCAAGGATTGGTGCTGGCCACCAAAGTAAACTGTGCCGGAAAAGCAACAGACTGGCGGGTTCTGGAAATATTGACAAAGCCATCTTCAAGGGGCTGTCTCAGAAACTCCAGAACATCTCGCTTAAATTCGGTCAGCTCATCCAAAAACAAAATCCCGTGATGCGCCAGGGAAATTTCCCCCGGTCGCGGAAAGCTGCCGCCGCCCACCAAGGCAGGGCCAGAGGCCGAGTGGTGGGGACTCCGAAACGGACGAGACTGAATCAGCGTGCCCCGCTCTTTGAGCAGTCCGGCGACAGAATAGATTTTAGTTACCTCTAGGGCTTCATTCAGGTGTAGGGGCGGCAGAATGGTAGGTAACCGCCACGCCAGCATGGTTTTACCGCTGCCGGGTGGCCCCACAAACACCAAGTTATGCCCGCCCGCTGCCGCAATTTCTAAGGCGCGCCGCGCATGGGCTTGGCCTTTAACGTCCCGTAAATCCATCCGGTTAAGCTGCTGTTCCGGGTCTGGCGGTGTGGCCCCTGGACTGGCTGGCACAACGGCTTCTGGATCATGGAGAAAATCAACGACTTGGGCAACGGTTTCAAACCCATAGACCTTGAGTCCCGCCACCACAGCAGCTTCAGCCGCATTGGCGCTGGGGACTACAATTCCCTTAAACCCTAGTTTGAGGGCAGTGGCAGCAATCGGCAAAACGCCGCTGACCGGATGAAGCACACCATCAAGGGAGAGTTCCCCCAAAAATAAGTAGTCGTTGAGGTGCGTCAGCGTGAGCTGATCCGAGGCCGCCAGTACGCCGAGGCCAATGGAGAGATCAAAACTAGGGCCTTCTTTGCGCAGGTCGGCAGGCATCAGGTTGACCACAACCCGCCGCATGGGAAAGGCAAACCCTGCATTGCGCAGGGCAGCACGGACTCGTTCCTTAGATTCTTGAACGGCGGTGTCCGGTAGCCCCACAATGACAATACCCGGTAGTCCACCGGAAACATCTACCTCCACCCCTACGCGAATGGCCTGAATGCCTAAAAGTGAAGCGCTCCAAATACGAGCCAGCATAGACAAGGGTGGGCGATCGCCCCAAAGTACTCAGCGCAGTGAATAAACTCAGTGATGAAAATCCCATGATACCCCAGGGAAATTTCCCCCGGTCGCGGAAAGCTGCCGCCACCCACCAAGGCAGGGCCAGAGGCAGAGTGGTGGGGACCCCGAAAGTGCGGAAAAAAGAACAAGCAGCTACAGAAACGGATTGAGGTAGCTTATGGGATGGCTCAGGCTGACTTGGTAGAGTCTCTAGAGGCTGAGATCAAAACTCTATAGAAGCAGAATCAGCATTAATAAGGCTGCCAACTGAGGTTAGAGCGGAAATCGAGGGGATTAGAGACCAAGAGGACGCGAGTAATACTGATATATCCTGCTAATTTGAGTCATGCAACTTGACGGGATTTGACCTTCGCCCTTTGTTTAAATGCCTCAAAGTTCACAACCTTTGAATCTCTTGCGCTTGCCCAAACATCTTCTACCAGTTGATTTAGGCTAGAGATAACAATTAACTCATAGTAAGCAAGCTGGCCTAGCCCCTCACTACTGGGACCAGCCACTTTCATCATCAACCCAGGGAGATCCGACCAACCAGGATCTAACCAGTAAACTTCATCATTAATGACGACAATATTCTTGTCGCGCAATGATTCGCTGTATCCTTTCGTATTCAGAAAATCAATGATTTTTCTGACCTTCTGCAAAGAAACGTCTTTCCTTAAATTTTTAATAGCCCGAATCTCTAAGAGCTGTTCCCAGCTAAATAGGACTAGAGGTCTCCCAGTTTCTCCAACTCTCTCAGGAATAATTAAGCCAGATTTTTCCAGGTAGGCAAGTCGGCTAGACGTACATCCCGTGAGACTTATAACCTCTCTTCTAGAAAATCCATCAATGAGCGTTTTTCTCTGTTTCACAAAAACCTCCCTGACACCCAAAAGACAAACATGCCTCTCATCGGGTTAATTAGCTTTATATCTACTTTAATTTAAAATGCCCACATTTTAGCATATTCGACCAAAAGAAAACATCTTGTTGTATATCAAGTTTATAGTTGATCATGTTGTTCTCTAGTTTTGATATTTTAGAGAACAATATGCTATATTTTGATCGTTCTAGCGGCAAAAAAAAGCCGCCTGGGGCGACTTGTTGTTATTCATAGGTCTTAATTATGAACGGAAATGTAACACCTTCGCAAGCCAGCATCGCTGGAAGAGAACTCCGCAGTTCTTCAACTTCCCCCTCAAAGCGATCAGAGGCTGGGTCAACACTAGCAACGTGGAGATGGCAAGGGACTAAATAAACATAGGGTCACTCTCAAAGGGGTTCTTGTAACCATACAAGAACCCCTTTTTTGGTCTCGCAGGATGCGAGTGGCGTCTCCTAAACTCCGGCTGAGTTTTCTAGGACTGGAATTCGCGTAAAATCAAAGAGTCACCCTAGTGCAAAGTTTTTATACTTGATATTGTCTATTTATCAAGTGATGAAAGTCCTATGGTGCGCTAGGGAAATCTCCCCCGGTCGCGAAAAGCTGACGCCACCCACCAAGGCAGGGCCAGAGGCCGAGTGGTGGGGACTCCGAAACGGACGAGACTGAATCAGCGTGCCCCGCTCTTTGAGCAGTCCGGCGACAGAATAGATTTTAGTTACCTCTAGGGCTTCATTCAGGTGTAGGGGCGGCAGAATGGTAGGTAACCGCCACGCCAGCATGGTTTTACCGCTGCCGGGTGGCCCCACAAACACCAAGTTATGCCCGCCCGCTGCCGCAATTTCTAAGGCGCGCCGCGCATGGGCTTGGCCTTTAACGTCCCGTAAATCCATCCGGTTAAGCTGCTGTTCCGGATCTAGCGGTGTGTCCCCTGGACTGACTGGCGCAATGTCAGGAGGTGAACCTCTCAAGAGATTTTAGAGAGCACCTCTGGGTCAGGTGCTGGGGTGAGTAGCTCAACCATGGTATTAGCCTCCCCTTGATTTATTCGCGATCGCACGCTCATGAGGCTGGTCTTGATCACCACCGCAGTGGGCACCGCAATCACCACACCAATTAGCCCTGCAGTCTTAGCACCAATCAGCACCGAGATAAAAACCCAGACGGGGTTGAGTCCCGTAAAGCTGCCCAAAACTCTAGGTGCTACCAAGTTTTCGAGAATTTGCTGCACGATAAACGCCGCCGACAGCACCTTCAGCCCTAGCCAAATATTTTGCAGCGCCACCAGCAAAGTCACAGAAATAATGCCCACCGTTCCGCCAAAGGGCACCAGCGCCATAGTGCCAATGGTGAGGCCAAACAGCAGGCCAAAGGGCACCTTGAGAAACAAAAACGTGGGAATTAATGCCGACGCCATGCAGATTCCCAGAATGAGCTGCCCAATGAAGTAGTTTTGAAAGCTGAGGGTGAGGGTTTGCGAAACGGGCTTTTGCTTAGATTCCGGTAGCCACTCAATCAGGCTTTGCCATAGCTCATCGCCATGCTGCAGCAAATAAAACGTCAAAATGATGGTGACTAGAATCGCAATTAAGGCATCCAAGACGCTGCTGACCGTCCCCAGCGCTAAGTTGACAATTCCTTTTGTTAAAGACTGAATCTGACCCTGTAGGCGATCGATGGCCTGGGCAATAATGACGTCTAAGTTCAGCGGAATACCCCGATCTTCAGCCTGCTGACTGAGAACCATGAGCTGCTGTCGGCCAGACTCAATCCAGTCCGGCAGACGGGCAATGAGTTGAAGGGCCTGATCGTAGGCCAAGGGAAACAGCGTGATGCCCAAGCCCAATAAAATTGAGATGGTTAGCAAAAATACAATGATAGAAGCTGGGTCACGCTTAAGGCCGCGCTGCACCGCCCAGCTCACCGGATAGTTAAGCAAAAAGGCCAGGAGCGAGGCAACCACGACCACGCTCAAGAGTGCGCCAAAAAACTTGGCAAAGGTAGACATTGCCCAGAAGTTTAAGACCAGGATGGGCGCAGTCAAGCCAATCATCAGCAGTCGGGCGGGAACCGAAAGCTTATTCCACCACTGAAAGTAACTGGATCTGTCCATAGGTCTGGTGTAACGCAACAGTTGCAGCCTGAAGGAACATTGGAAAGAAAGGTCAGCTTAGGAAAGAAAGTCAGCTCACGAAAGATCAGCTCGGTCAAGGCCAACTCGGTCAAGACTAACTTAACGTGAGTGCGACAAGAAACAACCGCCCCTCATCCTCCCATCCTCCTTCTGTCCCTAGGGAGAAGGAGGGGCAATTAAAAATCAAGCTTCTTAAGTCTCTCGCCTTTGGGAGAGGGGCTTGGGGTGAGGGGCTTCAAGTGCATCATCGAACTC
>JAKRSB010000031.1 GCA_022402525.1 Thermosynechococcaceae cyanobacterium MS004 | reverse complement strand
TGCAACCTCGCAGTGGTGATGGGTGTGGTGCTTTCCTCTTCTCTTAATTTTTAGCCCAAAAGTCGCTGAAATTGCCTTTGATTGGAGGTTTTTTGCATATTTACAGATTCGGGCAAAACCATCATCAACCATGCGTCACCAGAGGTTGCTATATGTCGCCATCCATAACCAAGGATGTGGAAGCCACTGGCAACCCCTAGCAACTAAGGGTCAAAAGAATAGTGCGAGAGGCTCCGGCAGTAACCAATTTTGAAAAAGTTCAAAATTGACCTTTTTCTGGAAAATTGAAGCGATGAAATTTTTGGAGGGCCGTTGAGAATTTTTCAGTCGCTATGCTCAACGGCAAATCAAAAAATCATCGGACACTAGATTTCGCCATCCGATGCGATCTCCCTCTCCTTGTCCAAGAAAAGGAATCCGAAGAATTAATTATTACGTTTTATTAAGCCTTCCTACAGTAGTTTCGACGCCAATTTTCGCGTGAAAGCCTTTTCTGAAGAAGGTCTTGAGCAATTTCTCCCTTTTCTTCGTCCAATCAAGTTTTTGAGAAAGCGTGTCTTTTTTTCCAGCGCTGCCTATTACTTCTCTCGGATACGCCAGCGCCGGACTTGAAACGCTCCATTCAAGGATTGAACGTTTTTAAAGCCCTGCGTGTACTTTTTCGAGATTTCCCTATTACTGCTTCAGGAGGTCTACATCATGAATTTGATCAAGCAACGAGATCGCCCTCAAAAAGCTTTCCCAATCAGGCTTTGAAAAATATTTCAGATTCGCGTGTCTTTTTTGGGAATTGACCTATTACTGCTCTAGGAGGTCTCAACCATGATCTATAAGCTTCTTCTAACCGCCGATTTGGGCGCTAGCCTGACAAAGTGTTTTTACCAATGGGTAACTGACCATAGCCCTTTGCCGCTCAAACATAAGACCTGCTGTAGCGCTGTCCGACGCATTACCTCGGCACAATATGAGCTAAAGCAGAACGCCGACTGCAATACCTCGGTACTTCATATCGAAGACGAGTTTTGGGCTGTCGGAGAAAATGCGCGGGATGCTGTCACCAGCGTCAATCTCCGTATCCCGAAATTCCGTAATGCCTTAGCCAAGGTCTTGGCCTTGGTGGGCCAAGTGATTACCGAGCAGATTCCAGTCGATTCTTCCCCTGAGCTGCATATTGAGCTAGGGGTGTTACTTCCCATTAACGAGATGGGCGATGCCTTGGAATTGTCTAGACGGCTTAGGGTGTTGCTATACGACTTCGGGCATAACGGACACCAAATCCGATTCAAGTCCGTGCAGGCCGTTCACATATCTCCTGAAGGCTATGGCATTCGCGGACTTGCGAAGCGATTTCCCTCAGGTGTGGCAATGTTCGGGCATAGAGACTTCACCTGGGCACATATCGCGGACAAGTCCATTTCCCTTGCCGATAGTCGGGCCTTAACGGGCTGGGGAATGCTACGGCTTGTCAAAGAGATTTCCTACACCTTTGTAGACGAACTATGGGCCGCAGCAGCAATCTGTGCAGCGGGCGAGGAAATGAACGACAAACCTTTGCTGAAGGTCGTTCCCCCTGCGGATTTAGCAAGGGTGAAGTTAGAAATCCCAGAAGCTCGCGCTTTGGTCTGGGCACAGCTCTGGGATGAACTGTCTGCCACTTCGATTCAGAGGGCAGAACAGGTTTTTGCTGCTGGCGGCAATGCCTTGTTTTGGAGGACGGAACTCAAAAAAGCGCTTGGCTCAAGACTATCGATGGGCGGCGAATTATTGATTGAAATGAAGGCGCGCATTCCTGGGCTTGAGAGATCGCCACTGCTGTATCGACTAGCGGATTGCTATGGGTTCTTTAAATCCCTCGAATCAGAAAAGCTCGACGCTTCAGCCCAATTAAGCGTTGTTCTAGGAGGCATTAATGATGAATGAAAGGCGGAGTTTTAAGTTCAAAAAAACGTTTAGAGGAACAACCCATCAGGGAATAACGCTCCATTGGCTCCGGTGTACCTATGGACAAGGCTTCGAGAACGCGATCTCGAATGCTGTCAAAACAATCTACGCCCCTTCTGCCCTAGTTTCTTCGGCAGAAAGCTGGGAGAAGGTAGTCCCCACGGTCAACCGATCAAGAGCCATGTTTCGAGAATCAATGGCTTTATCCCACAATGTACCCCCACCCCCCAAGCCAATTGCAGAAAGGGTAAAGGTCACTTTTTCAAAGACCTTTGAAGTCGCTTCCGAAGAAGGTCAAGTCTTCGAGTGGCTCTTTCAATCAGACGGAGAAAACGCAGGCAATTCAATCATCCATGCCGTCTGTCTGGTCTATTCTCCGGCAGCGCTAGCCTCCTCCCCGGATACCAAAGCAGAAGCGTTACTTCAAGTCGAGCGCTCCCGCCTCGTCTTCGAGGACATGATGACTCAGGCGATCGCTCAAGCAAGTGTCGATGAAAAGGCTCTCATCGCCAATCGACTGAACAAAACTTTTATTGAATCTGAGATTCAAGAAGAAGCTCAATTAAATCTTCCAGTTCTACCCAATCGAATACAAGAGGAGGACTCACTACAGGCTAACGGGCAGATCCAAGCACATACCTCTAATGATGACTTCGACGATGATTTTGTCCCAGTTGACTTTGACCTAGATTTTGATAAATGAGGAATGACCGATGAACAAACAAGATCTGATTAACCACCTTAAGCAGTCCACCGCCAGTATTGACGAGATCCTTACGGCAGGGAATATACCCTTGGATGCGGAAGATTATAGCCCTGAACAAGTCCAGACGGTCGAGGAAATCAACCATCTTGTCGAAACTAAGCAGGTCAAGACCTATAAAGAGGCCGGAAACCTTTACCGAAAAGGCCAGAATGAGCATCAG
>JAKRSB010000004.1 GCA_022402525.1 Thermosynechococcaceae cyanobacterium MS004 | reverse complement strand
GGGAGAAGGAGGATGGGAGGATGAGGGGCGGTTGTTTTTTGTCGAACTCACGTTAGGTTAACGAGACTTAGGTTAGCGAGACTTAGGTTGACGAGACTTTTGTTGACTATACTAAGTTCAACCGCCACCTGTAATCTTGTGCAGCTTGTTTTTTTACAGGGTATTGCGGTGCAAGCTGCAAGGGTTCGACTCCCACTAGCAGTGGATGCTACGACTTTACACAAGTCTCCAACAAACCCCAAAAAAAGGAACAGCGATCGCGCAGCCTAGGGCATGATTTGCAAAGCAGAGGATACCGCTGGAGCGTTCGTTTCAGCTTAATTTGCTTTCCTCATGTCCTAGGGTTCCTTTTCAAAAGCTTCCAATGCCCTGCTAGAGCGCTTTTCTGCATATTGCGATCGCTTTATTTGTGCATGTTTCATTTGTGTATGTTTCATTTGCTATGTTTAGCTTCTTAAAGACCTTCTCGGTAACGCCCAACCATATCGGCTACCTCTACAAAGACAACCGATTTTACAAAAGGCTATCGCCGGGACTCTATCGCTTTTTCCCTGGATTTTCTGAGCTTAAGTTGGTTCTTTTGCCAATCAGCGAACGCTTTTTGACCGTGACGAACCAAGAGGTGCTCACCAAGGACAACATTGCGCTGCGGTTTTCTTACTTTGTGCGCTACGCCCTCACCAATAGCGATCGCTTCATCACCAAGTTTGATGTCTTTCAAGCCCCCTACCTTTTGTTTGTTGAGGCAGAGCAGCTCATCCATCATCTGAGCCAAGTGCAGTTCCGAGAGGCGATCGCCCAGCTTGACAGCGAAAACCTCAACGAGCAGCGCGGTCAGATCCTCAACGGCGTCCCCGACGATGCCCTTCAGGAACAGCTTGCGCCCTATGGCCTGACGCTGCTGGAGTTGAGCCTGCGGGATATCACCTTTCCCAAAGCCATCCAGGACTTATTCTCCCGTCGGCTAGAGTCTAAAATTCGCGCCCAGTCAGACCTCGAAAATGCCAGAACGGCTGTTGCCGCTGCCAGAGCCCTGAAAAATGCCTCAGACCTCATGAAAGGCGATGACAACATCCGGTTCTTGCAGCTTATGGAAACGCTCACCAAAGTTGCCGCCACCGGAAAGCATACCTTTGTGCTTGGAGAACTGACCCCACGGGCAAACCTCCCCACCGCTCCCTAACGCTCTCGCTCCCTAATGCCACCGCTCCCTACCGGTTGAATGGTTCCCTCGGCCACTCTTTTGAATCTCACGCCGTGCTAGGAAAAGAAAACTGCTGATTGCGGGGCTACCCTACCCAAATCTCACGCCTCTCCGTCCACGATATCTTTACCCGCTATGACCAGCCTTCAGCCCAACGCGATCGCCTCCAGCGCCTCTGCCAAAAACGCTAAATTAGGCGTCCAAGAGCTGGGTGAGTCTGTGGCGCTCATGGATCGGTATCAGCGGCTCAATGCCCACTACTTTCAGGTCAAGCAAATTATTCTGGAACGCCAGAGCGCCATTACGGGGCTGCTGCCTGCCAGTACTGCGGTCAACGCCCACGGTGACTATACGGATGCCTGGGTGCGGGATAATGTCTACAGCATTTTGGCCGTGTGGGGATTGGCGCTGGCCTACCGTAAGCTAGATGACGATCGCGGCTATACCTACGAGCTGGAGCAAAGCGTCATTAAGCTCATGCGGGGGCTGCTGACCGCCATGATGAAGCAGGCCGCAAAGGTAGAAAAATTCAAAGAAACTCAGCATCCCTTGGATGCGATGCACGCGAAGTACGACACCCATTCAGGGGATGTGGTGGTGGCCGATGATGAGTGGGGACACCTCCAGTTAGACGCAACCTCGCTTTACCTGCTGATGCTGGCGCAGATGACCACCTCCGGGCTGGCTATTATCCAGACCCTAGACGAAGTGGATTTTATCCAGAACCTGGTCTACTACATTGGCCGCACCTACCGCACACCAGACTACGGCATCTGGGAGCGCGGCAATAAAATTAACCACGGCAACCCCGAACTCAACGCCAGCTCCATTGGTATGGCAAAAGCGGCCCTAGAGGCAATGGCCGGACTCAACCTCTTTGGGATTCGGGGTGGCCCCGCCAGCGTGGTGCATGTGCTGGCCGATGAAATTGCGCGATCACGCATCACCCTAGAGTCTCTCCTGCCCCGTGAGTCCAACTCCAAGGAAGTGGATGCGGCCTTACTCAGCATCATTGGGTTCCCGGCCTTTGCCGTCGAAGACGAAGCGATCGCCCAGCGCACCCGCCAAAAAATTCTAGATAAGCTCACGGGCAACTACGGCTGCAAGCGATTTCTGAGGGACGGCCACCAAACCGTCCTTGAAGACAGCAGTCGCCTCCACTACGAACCCGCAGAACTCAAGGCCTTTGAGCATATCGAATGCGAGTGGCCGCTCTTTTTCACCTATTTAATTTTGGACGGGCTGTTCCGAAGGGACACCGCCCAAACCGAAACCTTTCGTCAAAAACTCAAGCCCCTCTTTCTTGAGCGCCACGGCTGGCCGCTCCTACCAGAGCTGTACATCGTCAGCAAAGATCACATCAACGCCGAACGCGCCAACCCCCAGAGCCAGCCCCGCATCCCCAACGAAAACGTCCCCCTCATTTGGGCCCAAAGCCTCTACATACTAGGAGAACTCCTCTACGAAGGATTCATTGCCGTCGGCGATATAGATCCCCTAGGCCGTCACCTGCGGCTGCGCGAAACCAAAAGCCCCATTGTCCAAATCGCCCTCATTGCCGAAGACGATGCCCTTCAGCAAGAGCTGCGCACCTTCGGTGTCGAAACCCAAACCCTATCCCAGCTTGACCCCATTCAGATTTTGGATGCAGGGGCTCTCGCGAGGGCCTACGCTCAGCTCGGCCACAACCGCAAGCTCGGCCTAACCGGACGACCGATTCGCCGCCTGCGGAGTCTTGCCACAGCCTGTCTCTATCGCGTCAAGGGTGAGGTCAAAGCATTCTTACCGGCATTTTTAGACCAAACCCAGTTTTATCTCACCCTGGACTACCACTTTTTGGTTGACCAAATCAAAACAGAGCTAGCCTATATTCAAAAACACTGGGCACACCTTGGCCAGCCCACCATCACCCTGCTGCTAACGCGCACCATGCTGATAGAGGGACAAGCCCCTCTGCTCCAGCTCTTTCAGGAGTTGAGGAATGGAGAATGTAATGGGGTTAAAGTCCGGCTGGGCGCGCTCCAGCAGCTCATGCTTAGAGCCGGTATTGAGCGCATTGACGCCCTGCGAAACTTTGACTTTGCCCCTTCCGATCAGCTGGCTCCGCGCCAAGTCTCTATCTATCTACCCCTCGATCCAGAGCGCTGCCAGCCGCTCTCCTACCGCTTTGAAATGAACCTAGAGCGGGAAACGGATATTTCAAAGCTGCTGCGACAGTTGAAGCAGTCTGCCAACCTCTACGAGCAGGTGGAGCTACTGCAAACGCTCCTGAGCCTCAAAGACCTAGACTTTGAAACGGGGTTTGGCGGCCAGGGGCACAGCGTGACGCTGCGGGATCTACTGAATGAGGTTTACGACAAAGCCGGAGAATTGCGGCTATGGGGCATTATCCGGCGGGTGGCGGGACTCATGCAAAAAGTCGATATCAGCCTCTCCGATGCGGTGACAGACATTCTGGTGCGGCAGCGGCAGATTGCGGTGGGCAAAGCCTACAGCTCGGCTTCCCTGATCACGCGACCCATGTCTCACCTGGAGCTCATGGAAAAAATTCAGGTTTTTTGCCGGGAAGATATTCGCGATCGCATTCTGACACAAGAAATCCTGATCTACTTTGACCTGTTGCTTAAAGCTGAGCCAAAGCTCTTTGAGGGCGTTCTGACCTTACGGGTGGGCTACTTTATTTTGCTCATGACCAGTGAACTGGCCCGTGAGTCAGACCTCACCCAAGATGAAGCTTACGAGCGCCTCATGAACCTGAGTCCCTTTCAGGTAAAAAAACGGCTGCGGAAAGCCTTGCAGAGTTTTGATGACCTCAATCAAGCCCTACTGAATCAAGAGTCTTTGCGCCTGAGACAACCCCAGCAGTTGATTGAATGGATTGTGCAGCCAGAGAGCAACGCTGCCGAGGAGCAGCCCGGTAGCTGGCAGCGCAAGCGAGAGCTTCAGGGACTCATTAACCGTCTGCCGCCCAACTTTTACCCGCGCGTCTGGCGACTGCTCAACCACTGTAAAGGCATCGTCATCGGCGATAAGCTAGAGCGCCGCAATCGTCTAGATAGCCAGTCGATTTTGTCCGAGATGACGCCGGGTGAGAAAAACTTTGCCCTCCAGATCGAGCATCTGCTCAACAAGATTGGTGCGCCCCAGTATCGGCAACTCAATATTGAAACGCTCATGGAGCTATCGGCCATTGTTGAAGCTAATCCTAAATTTTATCTAGAAGATAATCTGGTCATGGATGTCCTTATTGGTCACGCTGTGCGGCTTGCTTACCTAGAGCAGTTTCCAGAACGATGCGATCGCTATGCTGAATTTACCAGCGAAGCCTGGAACAACTTTTACGACAGTCCGCCCCTTCGCTGTGCCCAATACACCGCAGCGGCACTCCGCTACCTCACGGAACTTGGCAATCGAGTAGAGAAAGTAAGGTAGCGCTTAACCTACACACCTTTTAAGAACCTTCCCAATCAACAACCTTCCCAATCAACTAAACTCGATAGACAAAGCCCCATCGATTCAACAGAACCAAACAAATCACCCAACAAACTATGAATGCTCAGCACTGTTGAGTATTATTGTCGAGCATCCTTAGTTGAGCATTGGTTGTTGTGCATTGGTTGTTGAGACGTGAGTTCGGCAAAAAACAACCGCCCCTCATCCGCCCATCCTGCTTCTCCCAAGGGGGAAGCAGGGGTAATGAAAAATCAAGCTTCTTAAACCCTCACCTGTGGGAGAGGGGTTTGGGGTGAGGGGCTTCAGGTACATCATCGAACTCCCATTATTGAGGGTTGATGATTGTAGCGCTGATTGTTGAGCATTGTGATCAAGCATCATTGCAAAGTCACAGGTCTATTGGATGCCTTGATCTTTTATCCCCAGCCCAGCCATCTCTAGGTCTTATTGTGTAAGAGTAGACTCGTGACTGCTTCTGCCGTTCCCCAGCTTTTTATTCGTTCTGACTATCGGTACGCCCATCAGGACTTAATCAACAGCGGGTTTTGGAGTCCGTTGATGTGGATGTCAAAATCTTCCTCAGCGCTGACTGCGGGCTATTATTACTCTCTCGTTGGTCAAAAATTTTGGATTATTGGCAGCGGATCTGACTGTCATATTTTGTTTAAAGATGCGCTGATTTCGAGTCAGCATGCTTTACTGTTGACCACCGCCGAGCGCAAAATTTACTTCAGCGATCTGCAAAGCATCAATGGGTCTTTTGTAAATGATCAGCCCATTCTGTCTCCTGTCCTGCTAGTCCAGGGCGATCTTCTGAAGATTGGCCCCTACGAAATAGAGTTCCAAGATTCTAGTAAGCTGCTTCCGGATCCGCCCTCTGTCCCCCAAAAGTCGGTATTACTGGTTCAAACGTCTGAGTTTCAGCGCCAAGTCTGGGAAGAAATTCTGCGAACGTTCGGGATATCCATCAAGCATCAAAGTCAGATTAGTCAAAGCTGCCGCAATCGCGCCGAAGGGCTTTTAACCGAGCTGGATGAACTGCCGGATTTATTGATTGCAGATATCGAAGCGCTTGCCCCCAATCCCTACGGTTTTTGCCGCTGGTTTCGAGATTATTACCCCCATATTCGGGTGATCTTGACCTGTAGCGATCGCCGAGAAATTTTTGAGTCAGAAAGACGCTGGGCTATGCATCAGGGCGCTTTTGATTTCCTGCCGGGATTTCCCCAGCAGAATCCCTGGGTGAGCATCCCTGACGTGGTGACTAGGGTTGAGTGCGTTTTGCAAGCTGTAAATGCTCAAGTGCTTCAGGAAAGCACCCTAGAGCCTATCTTGCGATCGCTGATGCAGCGGTCGAGCCATCCTAAGCAATAGGCACAATCTTCGCCGCCAGCAGTCAACCACCTCTGCTGCCAACTTGCCAAGCTGCCCATAGGCCACTCATACCAGCGATTAATCGCTGATAAATCTCAAGGGTTCATCTTTGGGGATTAGTCTTTTGGGGGTTAGTCTAAGTAGCCCATCAAATCTTTGGGATTATCAATGAGATTAGACGCAATGGGCCGATTTTTGAGAATCATCGTGGCGTGCTGAAAATCAATATTTGAGCGAACCACGGGGCGGTGATTGGGCAGGGTATCCGTATTCACAATCACGAGGTCAGATTTCATAATTGGCCGATGATTAGGAAGCGTATCGTCATTCAGGACAGCCATATGGGCAGCAGTGATGGGGCGATTTCCAGGCATGTGGCCGCTCACGAGGTCATGATTGGATTCAGCAATGGGGCGAGTACTGGGCAGTGGAGCGGGTTCATACAGAGACAGAGCGTTTTCCTTGGCGCCGGAGGTCTTGCGGGCAGTTCTTTCACCGCCGCCAGAAGCCGCTTTCCTTGTTGCGAGAGGTGCGGGGTCATTCGCACTATTGTTGGCGGTGCTGTTGGAGGTGTCTGACGTTGCCATGACGATTTCCTATCTGAGTTCTTTGATGATGTTTTTCGCTTCCCCATCATACCTTGACAGGCTTACGAATCATGACAGAAATGAGAGGGGCATCGTTAGAAAATCTTATGGCTGATTTAGGGCTAGGTTATGCGCTGGGGTCGGGTTGGGATGGGTACATGCTGGGCGATCGCCAAGGTGACGGCTCCTGGTTCTTGGGGCAGCCGAAAAATCTGCTTTGGCAAAATCAGAACGGCAGACTTAAGCTGCCCGCTATTCGCCGCAGCGCTCAGGGCTGCGGCCTCTGCAACGCTGGGGGTGCCGACAATGGACTCTAGGGCAGATGAGGGATGAGGGATGGGGCAGTTTTTCAACTCTGCTGCGGTGAAATAGGCGATCGGCCATCGGTGAATCTGGCTGACCTCCAGAAGACCTGCTTCGGTTCGTTTTCGCTCCAGGGTGGCTAGTCCTGCGATCGCTGTCCAGGAAATCCTTGCACAGTCACAGGCTGACTGTAGGGCAAACTGAATCAGCACCGCAGAGGTTCCTCGTTTACAGCCTACGCCAACCCACAGCCCTTCGATAGAGGACATTTAGAGACCTTGATTTTAGAGACCTTGATTTTAGAGACCTTGATCTTAGGCACCTTAAGTTTTGAAGGGTGCGATTCTTGAAGGATGCAATTTTTGAGGGGTGCTTGTTGTGTCGCAAACCCCAGAGCTGCAAAATGCAGAGGCATTGTTTCTAGAACAGCGGGATAAAAGTCTTTAAAAGCTTCCGAATTCTCAGCAGCACAATGATCTGCTGTATGTCGGGGTCAATCCGGGCAGGCACCTCCTCTACTGTCACCCTGAGGCTCCGCTCCTCAGCGGCTTGCTCAGCAGGGCTTTGCGCCACCCCACTCTGTTGGGAGTGAGCCCGTTCAATGATAGAAAGCTGCAGCACTTCTTCGGGAATCTCTTCAGGAATCTCTTCAGGGGTTGTCTGAGGGTTAGCCAGCGCGATCGCGCTGATGCTCCAAGAGAATCCGAGCACCAACATGACGCAAGAAGCAGACTTGACTGCAAAACCCACTGTACGCATCATGCCCTCTATTATAAAAAAGCCCCAGAATAGAAAAAGCCCCAGAAACGACTAAGAGAAGTCGTCTATCTGGGACATTGTAACTTTTTTAGATCGTAATCTCTTAACCCAAATCACTCATCTCAGACAGCGGAATGAGCCTTGAGCTGAGGGATTGAATAAGCCAGAAGTGTCTCATGACAAAACCAAAACACCTCATCGGAAACGATTCGGAAACAACACTGACTACCGCCATTAACCCTTTAAGGAGAAGGAGAAGGGGAAGTCGTTGCGGCAGGGGAATCTGCAGGCGCTGGGGCTTCTGCTCCACCACCGCAGGCTCCGAGGGTTGTGGCAATTCCGAGAAGAAGGATTGCACTCAATAGTTTGATATTCATCGTAATTTTATCGCTCTCGTAAAAAATTATTGTTGTTCTCATCAAAAGTGAAGCTGGATGCAGCGTTTGGAACGAATGATTAAGTTCCCGTTTGATTAGCCCGTCTTGTTAGGGGGAGGTAGTTGGAGATGCTGCGGGAGACTCAGTCGGAGCAGCTGCAGGAGATTCAGCTGGCGTGGGTTCTGAAGAGCCACAACCCGCTAAGGGGAACAACACAGCCCCAACTAACAATGCTGAAATAAGCTTGCCTTTCATAAAGACTCAACAAAACGACATCGAGTATAGATTCTCTAGCGTTCACCCAGTTTCTGTCAATCACTCGGTCAAGAGAAGTGATAAGAGACACTGACGATCCGCTCTCTTTCCAAAGCTCTTTTTTGCTTCAGATTGGGCCTGATGTTTCAAGTCTTGATCTTTAAGTGCTGATCTTTAAGTCCTGATGTTTCAAGGAAAAGCTTCAAATAGAAATTTCTCTTTAAAATCTAAGACGGAAGCTGTTTGGATTGCTTTAAGTAATCAAAGACTGTCTTGTCCCCTACATCTGGTGGAATAGACTGAAAATCTTTATCCAGCACAAACCATAGAAAAATAGAGGCCCAAATCCCCAGCAACGTTTTTTCAGACACTACGGGCAGTAAGCCCAGCCAGTGGCCTAGCAAAAGGGACGGAACCACCAAAATGAGCAGCTTGGCCTGCCAACGATTAAAACAAAAGGCTTCTTTGACGAAGAGTCCAGTCAAGGCAACAAAGACAAATCCCACGCCAACCAGTCCCCAAGAATAGGGCGCATAAAGAGCGGCAGTCAGTGGCTGGACAGAACCCACGCTGAGGCCAAGGGCGCTGAGGCTGCCGATCGCCCAGCATATTTGCAGAAACAGATGGAGGGGCTTGAGGTAGATATGAATCGTCCACAGGCTGACGCCTAAGCCAGCACAAAAGAGAGCAAATAAGCCGAACAGAAGCATGTCAAAGTTTGTGCCGTGATTATCTTGGAGGGTCAGCACTGCACCAAGGCCAAAGGTGATCGCGGCTATGGTCAGAGCCGCACGATATAGCACAACGCCCCGACGGTCTTCGGTGGTGATGGTAAATTCACCAAACTGTCCTTGGTAGACCTCACCAGTTTCTTGGAACCATGTCAACATCACAACCTTCCCTTCTGAACCGTACTTGATGTGAGCTTAATTGATGTGAGTTTAGATCATTAAGATCAATTGAACTTGGATCAATCCATTCTTGAGCAATGCTTACTGTATCTTTACCTTAAACCAGATGATTATTTTGCTGGGGAATATGCTATTCCCCGATCACTCCCGCCTGCCGATTCGTCAGATGCCTGTGTTTATGGCGGAGGATCGGGGCATTTCTACCCAGTTTAAATATCACAAGCACAAGCTGATCTTAGTCCTGGCGGCCATGCGTCATCATCGGGATGTCTTAAGATCCCAGGGGATCAATGTTGACTACGCGGAATTATCGGCTCAATCCTCATCGTCCTATGAAGACAAGCTGCTCCAGGCCGTTCGCAAACACCAAGCCTCCGCACTCCATACCTACACGATTGAAGACCACGGATTTCGGAGTCGTCTTCAAGTCTTCTGCGACACCCATCACCTCAAGCTGGTTACTTACGACAGCCCGCTGTTTTTAACCACTCAGGCGGAGTTTCAAGTCTACCGCAGCCGCTACAAACGCCTCTTTATGGGCGACTTTTACAAATATCAGCGGCGACGGCTCAAGATTCTGGTGGATGTCAATGGCGAACCAGAGGGCGGGCAGTGGAGCTACGATGACCAAAATCGTAAGCCCCTTCCTAAAAAAGTAGAGGTGCCCTCCCTCAGCCTTCCAGCCCCGACAGCCCATGTGCAAAGTGTCGCAGCGCTGGTAGACCAGCTCTTTCCTGACCATCCAGGGCAAGGGCAGACCTTCTGGCTCCCTGTCACCCATGTCGACTCTATGGGCTGGCTCCATCAGTTCTTGAGCGATCGCTTTGCCAACTTTGGCCCCTACGAAGACGCCCTCACCACAAGAACCCCCTTTGTGTTCCATTCCGTGATTTCGCCCATGCTCAACTTGGGCCTTCTCACCCCTCAACTTGTGGTGCAGGCAGCACTAGACTGCGCCGATGACCGGAATATTCCGCTCAACTCCCTCGAAGGCTTTATTCGACAAATCATTGGCTGGCGCGAGTATATTCGAGGGGTTTACCATGCGATCGCCCCGACCCAGCGGCAGCAAAACGTCCTAAAGCACACGCGCAGCCTCGCCATAGATTGGTATGACGGCACGACGGGATTGGTTCCGGTCGATCAGGTCATTCAGCGCGTCCAGGAGCGGGGCTGGGCGCATCACATTGAGCGGCTGATGGTGATCAGCAATGCGATGCTGCTGTGCGAGGTACATCCTGACGAGGTATTTCGGTGGTTTATGGAGCTATTTGTGGACAGCGCCGACTGGGTGATGGTGCCCAATGTCTACGGGATGGGGCAGTTTGCCGATGGTGGCCAGATGATGACCAAGCCCTATATTTCTGGCTCCAGCTACCTGAACAAGATGGGGGACTATTCCAAGGGCGACTGGTGCGAGGTTTGGGACGGTCTATATTGGCGCTTTGTGGATCGAAACAGAGACAGGCTGGCGCGGAACCCGCGACTGTCGATGATGCTCAAAACCTTAGAAAAAATCGATCCTCAGCGACGCAATCATATTTTTACTAAAGCCGAAGCCTTTATTGAATGTAAAACCTTGAAGAATGAGAGAACTTCATACTAGTAAGAGATGAGACTCTCGGAAGACTTTAAATAAATTAAACTTAATTTAACCAATCTGATAGAATTATGTTTACTTATTCATAATTATTTAAAATTAACACATGCACATGAAATTTCTGCCAGTCAAATTAAATATACTAAATCTACTTTGCTTTGCTAGCACCTTATTCTTTCTATCTTCCTCCAACGTATCAGCACAACTAAATTTTTCTCCTATCAAGCAATATAAGTGTATTTATAAAGTGGGGAAAGACATCGTTATTAATGGAACCTGTAAAATTTATTTGAAGCATAATGGCTACGATTACACAATTCAATGGCCTGATGGAATTGGAACAGGAATTGACAGAAATAGTGATCAGACAGTAATTATTGATAAATCCAAGAAAGCTAAATTTGTGAAAGATTCAAATTATTTCTATTTTTATTGGTATAATAAGTTAGCTATAGTTAGTCGATTTCCTAAATAATAGGATTGCTATACAAAAAGCTATTGTCTTCATCCCTGTCTTTCTCATCTTTTCTAGTCTTGGCAGTCTCCTGCTCCCCTTCCCTCGCCTAATCACAGAGATTAACTACCGCAGCGGCACTCTTTTTGTCAGGCACATTCTCAGTACTTATCCCTTAAGCCTTCTCCCTTAAACCCAGGTCAGCTCAACGCGATCGCCCAGGGCTAAACCATAGTCTTTTTGGGCGCTCCCGCCCCGCACGGCAAGCTCAACCCAGCCGTGACTCCCCACAAGACTGACGGGATGGCCCATCTCAACCTCGCTATAGGTGGCGTGGTGCGGAAACAGCCGTTTTTCTACCGTCACCGCCCACTCTCGTCCCTGCACAGCCATCGCTGGAATATTGCTGATGCCGTTCCCAAAGCGATCAAGGGCTCGGATTACGCCTTGAAGACCGATCGCAGAGGCTGTGCACGGCAGTTTAGGCAGCACTGTAAGCTGCCCAGCGGCAAGGGCAGTGCCTAAAGCCTTGAAGGGAACACCGCTTGCCAAATGAGCCGCAGCCGCCGAGAAAATATCCCGTCCATGAAATGTGGCGCTGGGGGTTGGGCTGTACCAGTACTGCGGGTTATCTAGGGCAGAAGCTTGAATCCAGCCCTCACCCTCTAGCACTGGGCTAAAAATACCGTTATCAGGCCCCACAAAAAAACCAGATGGCGTAGCAATCGCGATCGCGCGGCGGGCACTGCCAACCCCAGGATCAACCACCGCTAGATGCACAGTCCCCACGGGAAAGTGAGGATAGGCATTCTGGAGCTGAAAGGCACCCAACTCAACGTTTTGGGAGGGAATCTGGTGGGTCAAATCCACGAGCGTCATTCTGGGGTTAATGTTCAGCATGACCCCTTTCATGACCCCAACGTATACATCCTCCAGCCCAAAGTCCGTTAGCAGGGTCACAATGCCGCTGGGCTGAACGACCTGAACCATAGGATGCACCGAAGCTAAGCCTTAGGGGACGGCTGAAGCTGGGCGATCGCTGCCTGACGCATGGCTGCAATCGAAGGAGGCTCCCCTACCCAAATCTCAAAGGCCGCTGCCCCCTGATGAATGAGCATTTCTAGACCATCCAGCACCCGATACCCAAGGGCCTGAGCATCGGCCAGCAGCTTTGTAGGGCGCGGGGTATAGATGAGGTCATACACAATTGCCCGGAGCGGCAGTCGCTCAATTCTCTCAGAACTCAGCGGCGACTCACCCACCTTCGGATACATCCCAATCGGGGTGGTGTTGACCAGCAGTCCAGCTTGAGGGAGGTACTGGTCAAGATCTTGCCACTCGGCAATAGACAGCGGGGTATCCAGCCCTAAAGTCTTTAAGCTGACTCCCAAACTGTGCTGGAGAGGCTCTAACTTAGCGCGATCGCGACCCACCACTCGCACTGAACGACACCCAAGCTGGGCACAGGCCACAACCACGGCCCTTGCTGCACCACCGCCACCTAGCACACAGGCATCGACCGCACTCCAATTGACCTCATAAGCCTGCAGCGGCGCGAGAAACCCATGCACATCCGTATTTGTTCCCGCCCAGGCTTCTCCCTCCCGCCAGACCGTATTTACCGCTCCCACCGCCTCCGCCAAGGGGGAGATCTGCTGTAAATAGGGCATCACCGCCTGCTTATGGGGAATCGTTACATTAAACCCCCGCCATCCAGTAGCCATCATGCCCTGAAGCGCAGCCCCTAGGTGCTCTGGCGCAACCTTCAGCGGCAGATAAATATATTCAAGTTCAGGCTCAGCAGACTTAAACTCAGCGGACTTAAACTCAGCAGAGGCTAGCGCCACCGCCCGTGAAAAAAGCGCCGCATTATGCAGCGCTGGGGATAAAGAATGTTCAATCGGGTAGCCCATCACGCCCAAAAGCTGAGTGCTGCCCGTAATATTTACCATAAAGACAACCGTCAAAACGGACTGAAAGATCTAGTTCTCAATTTAGATCGATCTCTAGCGTCAAAGCCAGTCCTAGCCTTGGGAGCATTAGACCGCCTCGAAGTCCTTTTCTCCAGTCCGAATCCGAATAATGCTATCAACGGGTGTCACAAAAATCTTGCCATCCCCGATTTCTCCCGTACGAGCGGCTTCAACAATCTTGCCGACCACTAGGTCGACCTGTCCATCATCGACAACAATTTCAATTTTGAGCTTTTGTAAAAACTCAACCGTGTATTCAGAGCCACGATAGCGCTCCGTCTGACCTTTCTGACGACCAAATCCCCGTACTTCTGAAACCGTCATGCCTACGACGCCTGCGTTAACCAACGCAATTTTTACTTCATCAAGCTTAAAGGGGCGAACAATCGCTTCAATCTTCTTCAATGTCTTTCTCCAGCGCTATTACAACAATCTACCATCACACTCCCATCTTTCTATCACCGCCAGTTGAGGGGGGCTTGTAGCGGAATATACCGTTTCGCGATGTCTCCTAAAATCTCTATGCTTAGGTGATGCTTAGGTGTTCTCTGGTTGGGCAATCTCTACCTGATTGAGACTGCCCCTCATGTCGTAGCCCAGATTCAGTGATTCACCCCACAAAGTCCGATTGAGCATGGCTTTCAGGATCGTGCGATCGCCTAGGGATCTTCAGGACAACACAGCCATTCCCTGCAAGACCGGGACAGATGCTTCCCGTACATCTCAACCAGGCTTCAAGGCTATGTATCTTTTTGCAACGGGCTTTTTATAACGGGTACCTTTGCTGGGCGGAGATTGCTGAGCAGAAATCTAGGGCTTCACTAATCTTGATTTGATCAACACTCCGAACAGATTATGGCGTAATGCTTTGACTGCCCTTTTAGGGTAGAGAATAAGCATCAAAATAAGTATCAAACCCTGGCCAGTCAACAGGCACCAATTTCTAAACCATCTGCTAGCTGAACCATTTCTAGCTGGCGATAGTGACAGCGATCGCTTGAATCGGTAAAAAATAGGGAACGCTTGGCCTCTACCAGAGTCCCCGAATAGGGGGCGGAGCTAGAGCGGCCCCTCCCGTATTGGGGGCAGGTTCTGGAGGTGTGGCAGGCAAGGTGCTTTGTTCAGCAGGGACTGCTGCTGTAAACGTCACCGCCGGACAGCCATCAACATTGGCGACGCTTTGGAGCTTTTCATAATCAACAATTAGCCCTGCCTTTGTCATTTGGGCATAGTTGCTAATCAGCAGTAGGCAGGTTTCTAGCCTTGCCCGACCCAATTGGGTCTTGGCGTAGGCTCTGCAGGTTCCCATCCCAAAAGAATGGGTGTAGGTAAAAGTGCCGCCAATACTGCCCGACTCAAAAGGGCCATAGCCTGATCCATAGGCCGAAAATGCAATTCCACTGCTGGTACAGTCTGCAATCCCCTGACCTACAACGCCACGGCCTAAAGCATAGTTATTGACCTGGGTATTCACCAGGGAACCTGCCTGGTTAAGATTGCCTTGAGCGTTAGAAGAAGATTTAGAGCTGTTGTTGTTGGAAAGATTTAGGCTAGAGGCATGACCAGATCCACCCTCTGTGTAGCCCGGTTTTGCATACCCCCCTTCCGACTTTTCTCCATAGGATTCAGCAGAGGCTGTCCCTGCCGTTAATATCAGTCCTGCTAGCGACAGAGCTGTCACCAGTCCATTGATTTTCATAACCATCGCTCCTGAAAACTTACTGAAACTGTAGAAGTAAAACAATTAGAACGGGAGCACAAACGAGACACGAACCATCGAGCAAAGCGACCCATGAGCCACAGACATCCATGAGACAGTCTTAAGACATGAGTAAAGATATGAGAAAGACATGAGGAATGGCGCTAAAGTCAGCGATCTCGATGAACATTGGGAAAAAAGGCTCAAGAGCAGGACATCCCTGCCCTTGAGGAAAACAGAGGTCAATGTAGCAGCGATTTAGAGGCTAGTATCTAAAACCACTGCCAACCGTGTGAGAGCTACTGCCCCCATAGACCTTTGTATCTAGATAGGAATAGGCTTCTGTCTTGGCTCTGAACTTGCCCTGCTCGATATTGAGGCTTCCAGATGCGGCCAAGTAGTCATAGCCCTTCGTTTCAAAGTCTTTTTTATCGAAGTCTTTTGTATCGGAGCCTTTGCTGACGGGGTGATAGCCCCCAGTGAAGCTATAGCCCTTTTCTAGCTTGATGGCGGCTGCCGCTGCAAAACGAGAACCGTTGTAGACTTCTTTAAAGGTTGACTCTGAATACCCCTTGCCATAGGTGTGCTGCCAGCTACTGCTGTTGGTGACAAAAGCTTCACCCGCCATTGCAGGAATGGTGGCCAACCCCAAGAAAACAGCAGACATTGAAAGAATAGATTGAAGTTTCATGAGACTCTCCAGGAATAAATAATCTGCAATAGATGAAATAGGGGCTGGAATGCTTTGCCTGGGCCGCTCAAGCCCCCTATTCATCACATCCTTAGTTTGTTGGATAAAGAGATTTTGAACCATCCACGTTTAGGGTTTTAAGGAAGAAGTTATGAAAAATAGTTTGGAATGCCTGTATCCTTTTCATAGACTAGGGTTAAGGTATTTTTAATGTGCTGAAACATGAGACTTGGTTTCTTAAAGTTGGAGAAACTCCAACCTTAAGCTCCCAGATTTAGGGGAAACTGCATTGATGTAGACATTCACTGCGGAGGGGACTGTTATAAGATTTCAGAGGTAGCTTAAGCGGCATGATGCAGCACTTCATAAGGCTTCTAGGCTGTTGTGGCTCATATTTTTAGAGGTGGGAGGAAGCCTGGGGCAATTATTCTTTGCATGAGTTTTAAGATTGATTGATGCCCTCATTTAAGAACGATCGCCATGTCTTCTTATTCTCCAAATCGAGCTAATGATGAGGAAGCTTCTCCTCCAATCCGACGTAGACGGGGTGTTCTTTTAAGACCGCAGGCGTTTGAGAAATTGCTGCAGGCCAAGCTAGACATTGAATTCCGGGAAAGGAAGGGCGATCGCCTGACGCTGGAGGACATGAGCGATCGCACAGGGCTTTCGGTAGAGACGGTCATGAAGGTTTTCTCCGCAAGTGCTGCCGTTGATCGACAAACCTTAGCCATCTGCTTCAAAGCCTTTGGGCTAGTTTTAGAGCCTAACGACTACGTGAACGCCCTCGGCCAATCCGTAGAGCCCAGCGCACAAGCGACCCCAGACCCCACCCCATCTGGAGTCCTCGCTGAACTGCCAGAGGGGCAGGTTCCTTTAAAGTCTTCGTTTTATATCGAAAGACCCCCCTGTGAAGAACAAGCCTACAGGGCGATTCGACAGGCGGGTGCCTTGGTTCGGCTGAGGGCAGCGAGACGAATGGGCAAAACATCGCTGCTGGTGCGTATTTTGCAGGATGCGGAACACCACACCATCCGAGCGGTTCGGTTAAGCTTTCGGCTGGCCGATAAGGCCGTTCTGCAAAATCTGGATCGATTTCTACAGTGGTTTTGCGCCAGCGTAGGGCTAGGGCTTAAGCTCCCCAATCGACTTGAAACGCTATGGGATCCGTTTTTTGGCAGTAAGGTGAACTGCAAGATTTATTTTGAGGAATATCTATTAACCCAGCTCCAGTCTCCCATTGTGCTAGGGCTGGATGATGTAGATTTACTATTTCAGTATCCTGAAGTTGCGGAAGACTTTTTTGGGCTCCTGCGAGCGTGGCATGAGGAGTCTAAAAACTCAGAAATCTGGAAAAAGCTACGCCTAGTTGTGGCTTACTCTACCGAAATTTATATCCCCTTGAACATTAACCAGTCTCCTTTCAACGTGGGGATCTTAATTGATCTCCCGGAGTTTACTGAGTCCCAGTCCAAAATGCTGGCGCAGCGCTATCAGTTATCCTATTCAGCAACGGAAATTGGCCAGCTTATGGCGCTGGTTGGAGGGCACCCTTATCTGGTGCGCAAGGCGTTTTACCATCTGTGGGCCAAAGATCTCTCCCTGGAAGAACTCCTCAAAACCGCCGCAACGCCCCAAGGCATTTATCGGGAATATTTTCAAAGCTTGACCTGGAGTCTAGAGCAAAACAGGGTTCTTAAAGAAGCCTTTGAGCAGGTCATGCAGTCTGAAAGCCCGACTGAACTTGAGTTGGTTCAGGCGCTGAAGCTCCAAGGGTTAGGGCTGGTTCATGTTTCTAATGGACAGGCCGTCTGTCGCAGTAGGCTACACTACCAATATTTCAAGGGAAATTTAGGAGAAGTTCCCTAATATACCTTTGCAGAAATTTACACATCCATCAAATATTAAATGTGTGAATCGTATGAATTGAATCGTGTGAATTGAATCGTGTGAATTGAATCGTGTGAACTGAATCATCTGAACTTGAATCGTGTGAACTGAATTGAACGCAATTATATTTTTTGCATCTAATTTTTAAGGTTTAGAGTTTATTTAGTTTTAACCTGAGTACAGGCAAACTCTGATGCTGCCCACCCTTCCCCAAAACGATCCGTTTCTGCCAGCACGCAGGGCACGTCTTGCCCAGCAGCAGGCGACCTATGAATTTACCCATAAATACGCTGTGGAGCCGCTGCCGGGGGGAATTGGGCTGGCAGCGTTTGTGCCCCCAACGGAAGAATTTACCCCAGACTATCTTTGGGAAGTTCTGAAGGTCAATGCGATGCTCTTGGCCAACCATGCCGCCATTGATTTTGAGGCGATCGCCGGAAGTGACGGCGGCACACCATCCCTGACGGACTGGCTAGGATTAACGCGATTGGTGGGCGATCGCCACCTGCTGTTTTCTGCGCCCTTCAAGGTGGCCAACCGCATTTCCCAGTCTTTTCCCCTGAATTTAACGGGCTACGAGTCTATTTTTACGGTTATTCCCAAGCCGGAAATTTTTTATAAGCTGAACCAAGGCCAAGCTGTGCGCGATCGCGTCTTTGCTTGGCAGCGATTGGCAGGCGCTAACCCAATGATTTTAGAAGGGGTCAGAGAAATCCCTGCAAATTTTAAGATCACCCAAGCCCAGTTTCAAAGCGCTGTGGGCGAAAACGATAGCCTGGATGCAGCCTTGGCAGAAGGAAGGCTTTATTTAGCCAACTATAAACTCCTTGACGACCTACCCTTGGGCACCTGGCACGATGGTCTTCTAGATCTGCCGCGCAGTAAGCATGTGTTTGCACCCCTAGCGCTCTTTGTTCAGACCAAGGATACGCCCCAGTCCTTGGGTTGCTTTGTGCCCGTTGCCATTCAGTGTCATCAAGCCGGTTCCGACTCTGCCCATAACCCTATTTTTACACCAAGGGACGGAGTGCGTTGGGAAATGGCAAAGGCCGTGGTGCAAAATGCGGACGGCACGATTCAAGAATTGGTTTACCACTTGGGTCACACCCATCTGGTCATGGAAGCGGTGATTGTATCGGCCCAGCGTCATTTGGCAGAAAATCACCCCTTATTTGCGCTACTTAAGCCCCATTTTCAGTTCACGCTGGCGCTGAACGACTACGCCTATCGTCATCTGATAGCGCCCAGCGGTGCCGTTGATTTGCTTTTTGGCTCAACCTTGGCAGGCAGCTTGACCGCGCTGGTTCGAGGGATGGCAGCCTATCGCTTTAGCCGAGCGGCTCCGCCCCAGGATTTTAGCGATCGCCGAGTGGATGACCGCCAAGCCTTGCCCCAGTATCCTTATCGGGATGATGCCCTGCTGCTGTGGCCCTGTTTACAGCGTTTTGTGGCGCAGTATCTGCGCCTGTACTACAGCAATGATGCCGCCGTAGCATCAGATACTGAGCTTCAGGCTTGGATCGAAGCGCTAGGGAACCTGCAGGGGGGCAATATTCAGGGTGTGGAGCCTGTGCAGACCCTAGAGCAGCTCATCCATACCCTGGCTCAGATTATCTTTACGGCCTCCGCCCAGCACGCTGCCCTCAACTATGCCCAGTTTCCGATGATGAGCTACGGGCCTAACCTCCCTGGTGCGCTCTATGCCCCAGCCCCTACCGCAGAGACACCCCAAAACGACGAAAATTATTTGATGCTGCTGGCTCCGCTACGCCAAACCCTGATGCAGTTTAATGTTTTGTACCAGCTCTCTAGCGTCCGCTACGGCAAGCTAGGGTTTTATTCGCCTCTGCACTTTGCCGACCCAAGAGTTGCACCCCTTCTGAAGTGTTTTCAGCAAGACTTAGCCCAGGCAGAGCAAGAAATTCGCGATCGCGAAAAGACGCGCTTTATGGCCTATCCCTACCTCCTACCCTCCCAGATCGGCAACAGTATTTTTATCTAAGTCATGACTCAACCGACGTGAGTTCGGCGGATGCAAGTTTGGCACTGTGGCACATGCGCCTTGCAGAAGGCCTTACGGTGATTTCAGTCAGTTATATTATTCAAATATTATTCAAAATTATTCAAAAACTCAGTGCAGATCGGTTTGCCGAAATGTGGGTCATTGTGTGGCGTATTACCACAGGGCTGGAGGGCAAGAAGCCCGATCAATTGCCCAATCTAGGACTCAAACGACTGGCGATCGCCATTGGTGAGTCGCTATCGGTGAACCAGCGCTGACCCCACTATCAAGGAAATCGTCGTAGCGATAGAGATGCCGTGCAGCACCGTGCAGCACCGTGCTGCAACTGGCGGCAGATTTACAAACCGCAATGGCGACCATGACCCGCTAGGGCGATCGCCCAGAAATTGGATATCTTTCGACAACTCTTTTGACAGCTATGTTTTTTTAACAATATCGTCTGCTTCAAATTGATGGATTAAAACTTGGCGGCGGTGGGTTAACGGTATCTTTCAAGACTCAACACCTACTCCAGCAACCCATTCATTCTAGATTTTTGAAGTTGTCATGGCGGGTCTAGCGGAGATAGTGCAAACCCCACCATAGAGCCATCCATAAGAATGTGATGATTTCAGGATAAACGTGAAAATTCGCTGTAATTCGTTGGAATTTGGGTTCAGTGGGAATACTGATGGCTGATTGGCACGGATTTAGTGATACTGGATGTGTTCTACAAAGTATCCAGGAATACAGAAAAGAGCGTTCGACAGGCATGTTCAAAATGTCAATTCAGAGAGAACCTTCGTAACACAGCGCTCATTCTAGGGTCAAACAAACAACGCTCCCAACAGATCAACAAAGGCAAGAACGGTGGACAACGACCTCACTATCATGACAAGGCTTTTCCAGGATTTGAAGCGCATTCAAATGCTGCAGCTTTCTGGACAGCTTACTCTTCAGGTGCCTCAACTGAATCAAAGCAATCCGAGTACTTGGCACATTTACTTTTATCTCGGACGAGTCGTGTGGGCGACGGGCGGTCTTCATCGCAATCGGAGATGGTTTCGGTCCTTAAAGCAGTCTTGCCCTGCCTTAATGAATCCAGAGTGGATGCACAAGACCGTCACCGCAATGATGACGACCGATGAATTGGGGCACTGGGAAATTCAAATCATTGATCAAGCGGTGCAAGCGAAGGTTATGACCCTTGAGCAGGCAAAGGCAATTGTTGCTACCTATGTTCAGGAAGTCTTTTTCTGCGTCATTGACCAACCGAACGTTCAGTGTGAGTGGAGCACTTCTAAGGAATTGCCGCAGCAGTTTGTTTGGCTAGATATTGATCAAATCGTCAGAAGTGCATCACTGTTATGTATTCAATGGCGAAAAGTCGTCTCTCAAAATTTGAATGACTGGGATTTTGAAGTTTCACCCGATCTAGCCCCCATTATTCATAATGCCCCAGAACTTCAACGATTAGTCTCTCCAGGGGTTTATCAAGGGCTGAGCAAGGTCTTAACGGGGCAAAATACCCTCTGGGATGTAGCATTGATGATGAAAAAGCCCTTCATTGCAGTGGTGAGTTCTTTACTTCCTTTTATTCAGGATGCAGTGATTT
Source organism: Thermosynechococcaceae cyanobacterium MS004 (assembly GCA_022402525.1). Taxonomy (GTDB): domain Bacteria; phylum Cyanobacteriota; class Cyanobacteriia; order Thermosynechococcales; family Thermosynechococcaceae; genus JAAURS01. The sequence goes on along the minus strand of JAKRSB010000004.1, from coordinate 39,908 downwards.
GCTTAAATGAAGTCTCTGATGTGGCATTTCCTGGGTATAAGCGACCCGCTGCGATAAAACGAGTAGAGCCTAAAGGTTTAATTGCTTGTATTGATGACAGTCCCGTCATTGGGAAAGAGTTAGAGCATATTCTTGCCCCTCTAGGCTATGAAGTGATCAGTATTCTTGACCCATTGCAAAGCCTCATGATTCTCTTGCAAAAAAGGCCTAAACTTATTTTTCTCGATCTAGTCATGCCGAATACGAATGGGTATGAACTTTGTTCTTTTTTGAGAAAGAGTCCTCTATTTAAAGAAACTCCTATTGTCATGTTAACAGGTCATGATGGAGTCATTGATCGTCTGCGAGCGAAGGTTGCTGGCAGTACTGATTTTTTGGGCAAGCCTCCCGAACCTAATAAGGTCATACAAACGGTGCAGAAGCTTCTTGAAAACAGCACGGCAGCAAGGCTATCTGAAAATCTTGTAAATATATAATTTATATATTCGTGGGATTTAATACTGAGTTGAGCACTCTGTAAAGATATAGACCTTATATTATTTTTTGAAAAAAGAAAAATAATAAACAGGGATTTATTTCTTTTAATTTTTCATAGAAATATCAAAAGTCTAGGTTAGGGGTGCAACTGAATGTCCATAAAGTTTTGGCAAGTCATGCTGAATCTTGGTGGTTCTTGTTTAAGAAAGGGCACCCTAGAGACAAGAAGAATTTATCGATAAAGTCACACAGATCGAATCAAGTAGGGATTAACACTTATGGCAACGGTATTACTCGTAGAAGATACAATGACTGAAGCCGTTATTATTGGCGGCACACTTAAGAATGCTGGATTTGAAGTCATTCAGGCGATCAGTAGTGAAGAGGCTAAAGTAAGGCTCACTGAGAGCAAGCCAGACTTGATTGTCCTAGATGTAGTATTACCAGGGGAAAGCGGCTTTGAGTTATGCCGAGAACTTAAAGAACATACGGATACTTCAGCTATTCCGGTTGTAATGTGTTCTACCAAAAATAGTGAGATGGACAAATTTTGGGGGATGAAGCAAGGAGCGGCAGCTTACCTCACCAAGCCAATTACGCCCGATGAATTAGTCCGTACTGTTAAGTTGCTCATTCAAGGGTAGTGTGATGAGTGTTTCGGCTCCCTCTCCCGAATGCCTTCAGCAGTTCTTACGGTTTCAACTGCCGGGACATACCCAAGCGATGCTTCCCACGCAGCATCTCACTGAAATCTTGAATCTCAGCCTAAGTCAGATTATTCCCATTCCCGATGTTAATCCTGCCATGATGGGCGTTTGTAACTGGCGGGGAGAAGTATTATGGCTGCTTGACTTAGGGGCTTGGCTAGGACTGGAGCCACTCTACCAACAAAGCCTCCGTCAGGCAAAACTCAGCGTCATTTTGATTAGCCATCAAGGTCAAACGCTGGGCTTAGGGGTAGATCAAGTTGCCCAGATGCTGTGGTGTGATGAAGGCCAAATTCAGCCTTTAACGAACCCTAAGGCGACGCCTGAATTGACCCATTGTTTGCAAGGTTACTGGTCGGTTCTGGGCGAAGATCCTGTGCTTGTACTCAACGGAGAATCTATTTTGAATGCCCAGATTTAATTTTTCAAAATTGATTTTGCCCAGAGATTTTTAATCTCTGATGCTGACTAATACTTTGCATTGCTCTTGTAATAACCTTTCGCTGGTTTGCTGATCTTAGCTCCTCGCGATTATCTGTAAGTCGTTAATTTTGATACTTTGAGTTCGAGAAAATTCTATGGTCATGCATAAATCTCCCGTTGATCAATCTTTCACAGCATCTAAAGAAAACCCTACTGAATTTGATCTGAATCCGTCAGATTTGCCTGCTTCTGAGGCTTTAAGCTCGTTTAGCTCAGAGCTAAAGCTTGATGTAGAAATACCTGAAGCCAATGCGAACTCTCAAGCTAATGCGGACTCTCAAGCTAATACGGACTCTCAAGCTATGGAGGCTCAGCACCCAGCGACGCCAGTCCGTAAGTACCGTGGCAGAGTTGTGCAAGACTCTGCACCAGTGATTAGCACTCCCGATTCTGTGTCTAAGCCAGCGCTCAGATATAGAGGCATAGTACTTCAGCCCACTCAAGTGGAGCAATCGAAGACTTCTACCATACAGAGGTTAATTCGGTTAGATTTTTCTGGCTTGAGCTTACGAACGAAGGCGATCGCAGTGGCGATCGCTCTAGGAACCATTCCTACGATGGGTGTGGGCGGTATTGCTTACACCTTGGCTAGTACAACCGTGACTCAACAGATCACAAGTGAACACCAGCAAAAAGCAGTTGATGCGGTTGACAAACTGACGCGATTTGTCTTTGAGCGTTATGGTGATATCCAAGTTCTAGCAAACTTGCCAATTTTTCGTGACCCGACCTTGCGCGCATCCGTAAGCCTTCAAGAAAAGCAGAAAGTTCTGTTGCAATATGCTGAGACCTATCAAGTTTACGACAGTATTGCAGTTTATGGATTGGATGGAAATCTCATTGTGAATGGGGGCAGGGAAAAAGCACCTGCAAATAACTCAGACCGAGAATATTTTCAGATTGCGCTCAAAACGGGCAAGCCCTATATTAGTGAACCGATCATTTCAAAGGTAACTAAGACTGCTAATATTTTCTTCGCAGCGCCCATTAAAGATACTGTGACAGGTAAAACAATTGCTGTTATTCGAACTCGGATGCCTGTAAAGGATCTCGAAAAAGTTATTGAGAATTTTGGAGACGTAAAGACCAATCGTAATTATCACTTTTTCGATAAATCTGGCACAATCTTCATGGCCAACGAGAAAGATGTGGTGGGCAAAAATATTGATCAAGAGTTTTCCAATCAACTGGCGGCAAGGCGATTGGCTGGAAAGCCCGATAGCTGGATTGGAAGGGACGCCAGCCTTGGAAGTACGGAAACTTTGAATGCATTTACCGCAACGCAGGCGTTCCAAGGGATGCCAGACCTTAAGTTCGGCCTTGTTTACAACATTAATACCGCGAATGGATTCAAGGCAGTAAACGATCTTCGGCTATCTATCCTATTAGGGACAACGGTAGCAGCAGTTTTGATCGGTTTTCTTGGAACAATTTTGGCTGACCGTGCCACTCGACCAATTCAAACTGCCGCCAAAACGGTGGAAAAAATTGGACGAGGCGAGCTGGATGCTCGTATTGACGTGGTTGGGGAAGATGAGTTTGCGACCCTTGGAAATAACATCAATCAGATGGCGATGGCTCTAGAATCTCTGATTGAAGAGCAAAAGGCAGAAACCGAGCGGATTGAACTTGCTCGGCAAGAAGCCCGAATGGATGCTGATGCAAGTGCTCAAGAACAGCGACAAGCCAAGGAATTTCTCCAAAAACGCGCCCTAGAGCTACTGATTGAGGTAGACCCCGTTAGTCGTGGAGATTTGACGGTACGGGCAAACGTGACTCCCGATGAAATTGGAACGGTTGCTGACTCTTACAACGCAATTATTCGCAGTCTGCGACAAATTGTGCAGAAGGTGCAGGGGGCTGCGGCTTCCGTGACCGATACTGCCCAGGACAATGCCTCGACGGTGAAGAAAGTGGCAGAAGAAGCGACAGAGCAAGCCTTGGCGATCGCCAACGCCCTCGTCCAGCTTCAAGTGGTGACACAGACCAGTGAAGGGGTTGCGGAATTTGCCAAACAGGCCGAGCAGCAAGTGAAATTAGCCAATACTGCCGTAGAAGACGGGGATGCTGCCATGAACCGTACCGTTGCGGGGATTTCTACCATTCGTGAAACGGTGTCTCAAACCTCTAAAAAGGTGAAGCGGCTAGGGGAAGCCTCCCAAAAGATTTCTAAGGTGGTGAACCTGATCAGTGGCTTTGCCGCTCAAACCAACATGCTGGCGCTCAACGCTGCCATTGAAGCAGCCCGAGCTGGAGAAGAAGGCCGAGGCTTTAGTGTGGTGGCAGAAGAAGTGCGCGCTCTAGCCCAACAGTCGGCGGCGGCAACGGCCGAAATTGAATCCTTGGTGGAAGAAATTCAAACCCAAACCAACGAAGTGGTCACAGCCATGGAATCGGGGACGGAGCAGGTGGTGGTTGGGACGCAGCTCGTGGAAGAATCCCGTCAGAAGCTAACCCAGATTTCTGCGGTGAGTACCCAGGTCAACCAGCTCATCCAAGAAATTGCCCAGGCTGCGGTGAAACAAACCCAAGCCTCTGCCACCGTGAGCCAAACCATGCAGGATGTGGCCACTATTGCAACGGATACCTCCAAGCAATCCGAAGATATGGCGGGTTCCTTCGGCCGTCTGTTAGAAGTTGCCCAAGGTCTTCAGGTGAGTGTGGCACAGTTTAAGGTCAGCTAATTTCGGATGCGGTTTTTGAGCGAGGCTTTTCTATGACGGCGACTAACCCTTCCATCCGCGATCAGGCCTATCAGTTTTTTCAGCAAGAAGCATTAGACCTATTGCAGAGTCTAGAAGATGGGCTACTCAACCTGCGATCGCAGTACGATATTCCCCATGTACATGACTTGATGCGGGCAGCCCATTCAATTAAGGGTGGGGCCAGCAGTGTGGGGCTACCGGGCATCGAAAAGATTGCCCATAAGCTCGAAGATGTATTTCGCGCCCTCTATCGCCGCACCGATCCACCAGATGCAGATCTCGAAGAAGCTCTGCTCCAAGCCTATGACTGTCTCCGGCTGCCCCTCCTGGAGCAGTTGAATACGGGGCAGTTTGATGATGGAGCGGCTTGGGCCAAGGCGGAACCGATTTTCACCCTCCTTGAAGCGGTCTTTCAGCTTGAAATCGGGGCCGATGTGGAGCTACCCACGGCGGCTGAGTTGGGGGTTGATATTGTCTATGAGGTGTTTTCTGGCGATGTCCAACGGGGCATTGATCGGTTGACGGAGGTGCTACAGCACCCTGAAGTAGAACCCCTCGCAGGCGAAATTCGGGCCACGGCTGAGGTCTTTGTAGGCATTGGCGACCTATTGGGGTTGGCGGGCTTTAGTGCGATCGCCCAGGCGACCCTTCAAGCCTTGGACTGTCACCCGGAACAAGCCTTGACCATTGGGCAGCTAACCATTGAGTCTCTTCAGGCAGCTCAGGTTGGGGTTCTGGAAGGCGATCGCACCCACGGCGGTAGCCCCAGTCCTGCACTCTTAGCCTTAGCTCAGCCCTCTCTCCCTGCTGACCTGGATCATTTCGTACTTCCCCAACCTCCGGCGGAACATAGCACGGAACATAGCTTAGACGCTCAAGAAGATACACACTTTGAGTTCCAGCGGACCAATCTAGAAAATCTCTACGATGCCGCTTCGTTTGAGGGGCTAGAACTCCCCATCCATCCTGAAATACCGGATGCCTTAGCGTTTGGGCATTATGCTTCCACGCCTGAGCCAGTCGCCGATTCAGGGGAGTCTGCGCTAGAAGGCTTTGCCGACCCCAGCGCCCTAGAAGATATTTTTGGGGAATCTGCCGTTGAAGATAGCAGCGCCCTAGAGGATATTTTTGGAGAATCTGCCGTTGAAGACAGCAGCGCCCTAGAAGATATTTTTGGGGAATCTGCCGTTGAAGACAGCAGCGCCCTAGAGAATATTTTGGGAGAATCTGCCGTTGAAGATAGCAGCGCCCTAGAGGATATTTTTGGGGAATCTGCCGTTGAAGACAGCAGCGTCCTAGAAGATATTTTTGGGCAGTCTGCCTTTGAGCCAGAGGAATCCTCAAGCCCCGCGATCGCCGATTCGGGAGATGTCCTAGAGGATATTTTTGGCAGTGCCTCTCTGGATCTAGATTCTATCCAGGATTGGTCAACATTTCCGGCTGCTGCTGAAGTCATGCCTACGGAGAGGGACGCCGATCCGATCCCATCCCCGTCCGATGATTTGGTTGTACCATCCCCTCAGGACAGCCCCTCAGAACCTGAAGCTGCTACCACTTCCGCTGCGAAAGACCAACCCAAGCCTTCAATAGCCTCCAACGCCTACATGACCGACTCCGTTCGGGTCGATTTTATGCGGCTTGAGCGGCTCAATAACCTAGTGGGGGAACTGGTTACTCACGAAAATGGCTCCCTACTCCAAAGCCAACAGCTTCAGGCTACACTCCAGCGCTTGCAGCAGCGGTTCTTACACTTTGAAGACCTGAGTAAGAACCTGCAAACCTGGATGGACCAGAGTTTACAGTCGGATGTCAGCAGTCAATTTTCAGATGTCACGCGCCGTTCCTTCCAGGGAACTCAAAACCCAGACCTAGCCTCCCTTGCCGACTTTGATCCGCTCCAGATGGATTCCTATAGCGGCCTGTACACCATGCTTCAGGAAGCCCTCGAAGAAATTGCCCAAATGGGCGAAACCATCGGGGATATTTCACTCCTCACTCAGCAATCGCAGCAAATTCAGCGCAAGAAACAGCAAACCCTCAAACAGGTTAGAAATGACCTGCTCTGGGCCAGAATGATTCCCCTAGGAGACATTCTCAATCGCTTCCCGCGCATGGTGCGGGATTTGGCAACCAAGCATGACAAGCAGGTCATCTTTAAGCAGTACGGTGCGACCACCCTCGTGGATAAAGCCATCTTAGAAAAACTGTACGACCCGCTTGTCCACCTCATTCGCAACGCCTTCGACCACGGCACAGAATCCGCCGCCGAACGCTTAGCTCAAAATAAACCTCCAGCGGCCACTATTGAAGTTCGTGCCTATCATCGAGGCAACCAAACCTTGATTGAAGTGCGGGATGACGGACGGGGCATTGACCCGGACAACATTCGCACAACGGCGATCGCCCAAGGTCTGCTCACTCCCGCTGAAGCTGAAGCCGCCTCCACTGCGCAGCTTTATAAATGTCTGTTTGAACCCAGCTTTTCCACCGCCGCAGAAGTCAGCGATCTGTCGGGGCGGGGCATGGGAATGTCTGCGGTCATGAACCAAGTACAGACCCTGAAGGGAAATATTGCGATCGCCTCCGAAGTAGGCAAAGGCACCACTTTCACCCTTAGCCTTCCCCTCACCCTCACCATTGCCAAACTGCTGGTCTTTAGCGCCGAAAACCATACCCTCGCCATTCCGGTCGATTCACTCCTGTCCATTGTGGCAGCGTCCGAAAAAGAGATTGAATCCCGCGATGGGCAGCGATTTTATCGCCAAAAAGATCGCACCATTCCGCTCTATTCACCCTCCACGTTTGTCTACCATTACCCGCTGCCCAAAGGGTTTGCCGAAAAATCTAAAGTCATGGCCTTACCTCAGGAAGGGAAGGTTCCCCTTCTGCTGATTGCCAGCGGTAAGGAAGTCATCGCCCTAGAAGTTGATCAGGTTTTAGATGAGCAAGAACTGGTGATCAAGCCCTTTGGTACCGCCGGAACGCCGCCCAAATACCTCTATGGCTGCGCCATTTTAGGGGATGGTTCCTTGGTGCCTGTGATGGATGGTGCGGCATTGTTCGCAACTCAGCAAGACCTCGTGCTGAGCGGGACAGGGAAGATGCCCGCAATTGCGGCGGCGGAACTGCCCGTGATGACTCAATCTCAAACCATTCTTGTGGTAGACGACTCTCTCACCACCCGCCAAAACGTAACCCTGACGCTCCAAAAGTTTGGCTATCAGGTAGTCCAGGCTGGGGATGGCAAGGAAGCGCTCGAAAAACTACGGCAAGACTCCACCATTCAAGCCGTGTTCTCGGATGTAGAAATGCCAACGATGAACGGGTTTGAATTCTTAAGTACCTGCCGCAAGTCCTATTCTGCTGCGGCGCTGCCCATCATTATGCTAACGTCTCGCAGTAGCGACAAGCACCGAGGCATTGCCAAACTACTGGGGGCTAACCACTACCTCACAAAACCCTACCTAGAACAAGATCTGCTTAAATCTCTGCAAGCTTGCCTAGCAGAAGGGGCGCAATCAAATGGTGAATCGCCCATTCATAACCATCCGCGTCAAACCAATCGTTCCGTGAAAGGTTTAGATTCAGCGACGGCTGATGTACGGTCTTCTGAGCCTGTGGCTTCATCGAGTGTTTAAGCAGGTCGGCATCATTAAAGGCGATCGCCTATCCTAGGTGTGCTCCAGCAGTGGATTGCTTGAGTGCCATACCATAGAGATAGTCGAGCGGAGCGAGGGCTGATGGTACAAACGGCGGTCACTCAGGTTGTTAAAACCTTAAACGATGTTCATCGACGGTTTGGTCTGCGGCGATCACCAGACAGTCAGTTTTTCACGGAATGGTACACCCATTTACCCGCCTTAGATGAATTAGAACGGGAAACGTTGGATCGGATCCGCCAGCGGTTTCGGTATCACCGTGAGGCGGGGCAGGTGACGGAGGGGGCGGTGAATGCCATTGTGGTATCGCGATTGCTCGAAATGGCTGGCTTTTACGACCCGCCTTTTCGATTACGCGCTGAAGTCTCTGTGGAGATTGAAACCGTTGACGAAGACGAAATGCTTCGAGGGCGCATTGATTTTTTGGTGATTCAAGACCAATTTTGGCGAGCGGTGATTGAGTCGAAAGAAACGGAGTTTGACGTTGAGGTAGGGGTTCCTCAACTACTGGCCTATATGATGGCGAGCCCAATCCAAGACAAGCCTTTGTTTGGCATGGTGACCAATGGAAATAGCTTTATTTTTCTGAAGGTTAAGCAGGGTGAAAATCCTGAGTATGATTTTTCAGATACCTATAGCCCGCTGTCTCGTGCCAATCGGCTGTATGAGGTTCTGCAAATTCTCAAAGGGATTAGTCAGGTTGTGATTCGGTAGAGGGGAGGCGATCTCTGAAAACATTAAGCTGAGGGGTAATCCGCTATCGTAAAGCTGCTCGATCAGCAGCTTGTTTTTACGTTAGTAATTGTTAAGACTTTAAGTCATGCCTACCGATCAAGCTGATTTAATTATTTAAGAATAGTGATTTTTAACATACGTCCATAAAGCTTGATTCAAATAAAAAAGATTAGCAACTGAAGATCATATTTTTATTTTAATGAAAAATAACTGAGGCTTTGCATGATATATCCTCACCTGGCAAGCGAAGTATAGGCCTTATCCCAAATCAAGACAATTAAGTATAGTATGATAAGGGTATGATTTATGAAAAACTAAATGACATTTCAAAACTCTACTAATGAAACTGTTCCAATTAAGCTACCCAATGGGGCAATGGTTAGAATTGAGGTTTCGAAGACTGGAAGAGAAGATGTAGCCTTTGACACGAAACAATTTCAACCTGTTGCTGATGCAATTGAAGGTGTAGTACAGATGATTGCAACCCCAATAAAAAAAGTTCAACCTAAAAAGGCAACTGTTAAGTTTGGCATGGAGTTAGCGATCGAATCTGGGCAGCTAAGCGCTGTAATTGTCAAAGGTTCAGGAAAAGCTAATTTAGAAATTACTTTGGAATGGGAAACTCAGCAAAAAGATTGAGTCATGAGTGAGCTAGAGAGTTTTCTGAATCAATGTACAGTGAAGCTTTCTCGTCCGGAGGAAACAGGCTGGGGGACAGGTTTTTTTGTGACTCCTGAGTGGATTCTCACTTGTACTCATGTAATAGAACAAACAGACCAACAAACAATTCGAGTGAAATTGCAATCAACTCAAAACTGGGCAACAGCAATTGTTGTGAAATCACTACCTGAGCCATATGATTTGGCTTTGTTGAAAGTAACATCTCCAGTTGATAGAAACACGCCTTGTGCTTATTTAGAAGATAAAGCAGTCCAATCTCGCGATGAGCTTTACATGTTTGGTTATCCTGACAAAGACTTTCCAAATGGTTGCCCTGTAACCTTTACTTGTGAAGGTCTAACAGGAGATGAGCCAGCATTAATTAAGTTTGCTGCGGGTCAAGTAAGACCGGGAATGAGTGGATCACCTTTGCTAAACCAACGAACAGGTAAGGTCTGTGGAATTATAAAATTCACACGTGAACGTTCTAGTGATTTGGGTGGGGGTGCTGTACCCTCTACGATAATTCTGACTCAGTTCCCTGAGCTAGTCGAGCAACAGCGTTCGTTTCATCAGCAAGATCAACGCTGGAATAATTTAGTTATCGATTTATCTAGAGATCTACTAAACAGTCAAAATAATTTAGGCAATACAGTTTCTCAAACTCAGCTCGGCGTTGATAACACCATTTTTAATGGAGGAACTCATTTTCATGGCAGTGATGTGGCACAAGTAAAACAGGTTTCAAGGACAATCCTTATACTGCCATCCAATCCTAAAAAAATAGAACATGCAATCTGGAAACAAAATCATAAAGAAATTAGAGATGCATTAAGAAGAGCTAAAAATGGCAAGCAATTTTATCTTGAAGAAAGATCAGATATAAGCGCATCCGAACTTTCTCAAGAGTTATCAGCTATTGAGCCTTATATTATCAATATTTTTGGCCGTGACAGTGGAATTGAAAAGTTGGCAATAGAAGAAAATCCTGAAAAAAATTCACTTCAAGAACCAAGAAAATCAAAACTAATAGCTGAGTTGCTTCAGCTTCATAATAGAAGCATAAAGTGCATTGTTATGAACAGATGTTATTCAGAAATCCAAGCTAAAGAAATCGTTCAATATGTTGACTTTTTGATTGGAGTAAGCGATGAGCTAGAAGACAGCAAATCCAGTATTTTTATTGAAGAGTTTTACTATCAATTAGGCTGTGACCGAACAATTAGAGATGCTTATAAATTAAGCTGCAATCTTGTCGAGAGAAAAGGTTATCAAGATATCAATTTACTAACTAGATTGTTGAGCAGAGAAGATGAACTAAAACATAGAGATCTGAAAGAAAAGCTAAAACTTTGTGAGAAAGAAATAGAAAGTGATTCAGGCAATGTAGAATTATGGAAGAAGAAAGCTGTTATTCTTAAAGAATTAGGTCGCATTGAAGAATCAATTCAATCTTATGAAAGAGCATCTTTACTTTCTCCAAATGACTATAAAATCAGAACTGAGCAAGGAAATACCTTAAAAAAGTTCGGCAGGCACATTGAAGCAGTTGATGCATATGATAAAGCTCTTGAGTTAGAGGAAAAGGATTACAATGTTTGGTGGAAGAAGGGAAAAGCTCTTGTCGAAGTAGAGCAATATAATGAAGCTTTAGAAAGCTATGAAAAAGCAGCTTTACTTGAGCCTCCCTCACCTGATAACTATGTGATTTATAGAGAATATGGCTTCATTTTAGAAAAGCAAGGAAAATTTCATGAGAGTATAGCTCTATACAAAAAATCACTAAGATCTCAACCGAAATATCGGGTATCAAGTTATGAAAAAAAATGGGTACATAAAAAAATATACTCTTGCGATAGCTAATTTTTCAAAATCGGGTTATATTGTCAAAAGCTGAGACATCTATAGATAAAATATCGATTTCCATTGACTATTAGCGATGGTGTATCTCAATGTCAGCATTATGCCCGCTAGCTGATCCAGGGTTATTACTGTATGTAGTAGCTATAGTTTTGCTATTGTATGGGCAGAAGACGTGGATATATCTATAGATGTTCTCATTTCTTTTTTTAAGTAATACACAACTATATTATTTACAAGCTTGCTCTAAATTTCAAGAATGTCTAAGACTAAACTCAAAGAGAATTCATCCCTCCTTCTCTATAAAGATTGTGATGTTTTAAAGAGAGATTTTTTTTCGCTTAAGACTACAAGAGATGTTGCTACTCTTTTAGAAGTTTCATTTGATCGACTTATCTACCACCTTTATAAGACTCCTGAGAATCAAAGATATATAGAATTCTTGATTCCTAAAAAGTCTGGCAATCCTAGGAAGATATCAGCTCCTTCAACAGCACTGAAGATAATACAACGCAAACTTAGTCAAGTTTTATATAGCGTCTATGAACCTAAGGCTACAGTTCATGGTTTTTTGCCTTGTCGAAGCATTGTTACAAATGCACAGCAGCACCTGAGAAAAAGATTCGTTCTAAATATTGACTTGAAAGATTTTTTTAAAAGTATTCATTTTGGCAGAGTTAGAGGAATTTTTATCGCACCTCCGTATAACCGCTCAAGTGAAGTAGCAACTATACTGGCAAAAATTTGTTGTCATTCTGGATCTCTCCCTCAAGGTGCTCCAACATCTCCTGTTATTTCTAATATGATTTGTGCAAAAATTGATAGTCAATTAAGGTTGTTAGCAAAAGAATGTAAATGTAACTATACTCGATATGCAGATGACATTACATTTTCAACAACTTTATCTAATTTCCCCAAAGAGATTGCATATACAGACACTCAAGAAGAAGAGGGAAAAATATTATTGGGCAAAAGATTAATTTCTATTATCCAAGATAATGGTTTTGAAATTAATACAAACAAAATTAGATTGCAGCACAAAAGTCAACATCAAGAAGTCACTGGCCTTACTGTGAATCAGTTTCCTAATGTGAAGCGTAAATACGTCAGGCAAATTAGTTCTATGCTTAATATTTGGCAAAAATATGGATTTGATTTGGCTGAGAAAAAGTTTAGAGAGAAGCAGTGTAAAGAATTGGGTATTTCCGAAGAAGAAGTTTCTCCATTCCTAGAAGTAATTCGAGGGAAAATAAATTTTCTAGGCATGGTAAGAGGTAAAGACAATAAAATTTATCGTACCTATAAATCGTGGTTTTATACTCTCTTAAAAAATCTGAATACCTGAGTTTGTACTAGATTTATTTTTCAGCAGATATAAAAATCAGATCTCCTAGCCTCAAGTTCCTCTTCTTCCAGCAGCACCTAATTACTCTTGGCAGCGTCAGTTAAGTATCTGGGCTACATCAAATTCAATGCATCAGATTAGGCGATCTCCTTGTCCCTCCAATCCCTGCTGCCCAAGATAAGCTTTCTAATCCAATCATCCTCCAATAGGTCAGCAGCAACCCCTGTAAGTGTAAGTTGTATTCTGCTAACAGTCATGTCAGTTCACCTGTGATAGATTTTGAAGGTACGGAGAGTACAAATCTATAACGGTCACCAACCTTCATATTGCTCAAGCAGCGCAAAAGCTTTTGATTAAAGCAACCGCAGCCAAAAATATATCCGTGGGAAAATTGGCCTCTGAAATTCTGGCTGAGGGGATACAGATACAGTTCTCTGAGCTTGAGACAAACGATCGCCCTAGCAGTAGTTTTACTCCCCTGGCTTCCTGAGGGATTTTGTGGAGATTTATCAGCAGTACAGGCAATGATCCCCCAGATTCAACGGGCGATCGCGGCTAGGTGAGATCAAAGTTATGATGATATCAGACCCTGCCACATCAGCCCCAGACCCCGACGCTCACTCCATAACCCACAAAGGCATAGCTCATGCTGAGAGCCATCGAAGTCATTATTGAACCTAACGGCGTTATCCGCCCCTTAGAAGCATTACACGTCACCACACCCACGCGAGCCATCCTCACCCTCGAAACTCAACCGCCATCTGAACCGCCAGAAAAAGGCCGCGCCGCCGCGATTTTACAATTCTTGCAAGTTCATCCACTCCCCCAAGAACATCAACGCACCGCCACCGAAATCGACCAGCAGATTAACGAAGAGAGATCGGCATGGGACTAGATCCCACCAAGGTATACCTTGATAGCTGCATTGTTATTTACTTGCTCGAAGAACATCCACAATTTAGTGGCATCGTGCGCCATGCCTTTGAAATCGCCGAAGATCGGCAGTTCTATAATTTCACCCTTAGTTGAACTGGAATGTTTGGTTGTCCCCCTACGCAACGGCAACCCATCCATCATTCAACGCTATGAAAGCTTTTTTCAGCAGCAGATTAGCCTAGATATCGAGCCATCAATCTATCGTTTTGCCGCCGAATTGCGATCGCGGCATCGCCTAAAAACCCCTGACGCATTGCATCTGGCGATCGCACATCATTACGAATGCGTCGAACTTTGGACAAATGATCATCGTCTCCATGAAGCAGCAACTCACAACGTGATTAACGTATTGTCCGGCCTACAGACTTAATGCTGATTGGATAGGCAAAATGGCTCCTGATAGTGCCCAACAGACGCTCCAGCGTCCTTCCTAACGGATCGATTAGAAGCGATCGCCGATTCTAAGCTAAACAGACCGACCTACTCAACGCTGTGATGGCGCAGGTGTGAGAGCCGCAGCATTTTCAAACCTGTTTCCTGGCCGCGATCGCCACATGCCGAATCCCTGCTGCGATCGCTTTGAAAAACACCTTACAATAGACTAAATCAACGAAAAACTGCTCCCCTAAATCGCTAGAATCCTGTTGCTCAGGTACAAAACCATGCCCCTTGCAACCTCACCCCTCACAACCGATCAACGCCTGGTTTTAGCAGAACGCACTTGGGAGCAGTTCAAGCTGATTCAAGCTGGCTTCGAGGACTTTCCCGGTTCTCGTTTGTTTTATTACAACGGTACGATTGAGATTCTTATGCCGGGGCGTGACCATGAAGTGTTTAAAGGCATCATTGCCTTACTGCTTGGCATCTTTTTTGAAGAAGTCGGTGTTGAGTTTGAGCCAACGGGTTCCATGACTCAAGAGCGTGAGGGTATGGCATCGGTTCAGGCCGATGAATCTTATTGCATTGGGGCATCCAAGCCCATTCCAGATCTATCCATCGAAGTAGTATTTACCAGTGGCGGTCCCAACAAGTTGCAGCGCTATCAGGCATTGGGCGTGCCAGAAGTCTGGTTTTGGCAAGATCGGGCGTTTAGCCTGTACCGCCTGCGGGAATCTGGTTATGAACGCATTGATCAAAGCCAGATTCCCGAGCTGGCAACCTTGGATTTTGGGTTACTCAGTCGGTGTGTGCTCATGGGTGAGACATCCAGACTGGAAGCCATGCGCGAGTTTCGCCGGGGCATCCAGCAACAATAAAGTTGCGTCAACTGGCACTGTGCGATCGCTTAGAAGACGCGATCGCCGCTGCCCAAAACAAACAAGCCGACCTGTTCAACGCCGTGATGGCTCAAGTGTAACGATAGAGCGATCGGTCAAATATGTTATCAAAAAAATACTAAGAACCTAATAACCGATTCTTAATCTCAGAATATAGCGGAAACGAACCATCCACACTCGCTAGCCGTCCGTCATAGACCAATGCCGTTGCAATAATTAATCGATCAAAAGGATCTTTATGAACAGGAGACAACTCAACCGCTCGACAAGCCACCGCCGCATTCAACGGCAACAAAACAATATCCATTGGCTCCAATGCATCCCGAAACCAATCCTCGGCAGCACAAGGCAACTCCAAACGGCCCCGCTCTTCAGCTAGCACAATCTCATAGCAAGAAATCGGCGATACTCCAACCTGATCCGCCAGTTCAATATCATTACGCCATGCAGCCGGAAACCTTTTCCAGTCCTGAGTCACCATCCAAAACCAAATATGCGTATCTAGGACAATCATTTTAGACAATCCCAGTCTTGCTCATCCACAATCGGACTCACAATATCTCCCAAAGTGCGACCCTTACCCGCAATAGAAGCAGGAGCAGTCCGGCGTTTAGTCCCAGGCACACCCTCATCTGCTAACACCGTCACAATAATGCGAGCCATAGAAACCTCAGGCCGTTCACCCAACCAATGAATCTGGCCATTCTCCAAGGTCGCTTCATAACTTTTCAGCAATCTATACCTCCTCTCAACTCATAAATTTACTCTTCATTTTAAGGCTAGCGCCATTGAAGAGACTGTGCGCACCAAGATTACCCTGAGGTCTACCTCACGATCGCCGCATCCCAAAACAAACAAGCCGACCTCCTCAACGCCGTGATGGCACAGGTGTAACGATAGGGCGATCGAGTTTAAAGAGATGGGATGATTACCAAATTCGGCTCATGTTCAGCACAAATCCGGGCATCACCTCACCACAATCAATCGCACTAGGCGACTCTAATATCTCCACATCCTGTCCAGGACGATAGACCTCAATTTGTTTACTCTGAGGGTTAATCAGTAACCCCAACCTTACCCCAAGCCCTCGATACTCTTGCATCTTCTCCTGCAACAGCTTCAAAGTATCCGTAGCAGATCGTAGCTCAATCACAAAATCAGGCACAACCGGAATAAACCCGACAATTTCCAAGCCCTCTAAGCGCGACTTCTCAATCCAAGACACATCCGGCGATCGCTTTCCACCCCCAATCGCAGTGAAATCATAGCCACAGGATGAATCAAAAGCCCGCCCCAAACCACTCTGCCGATTCCAAATCCCCACCTCCATTACTAAGTCAAAATTCTTCTCACTACTTTCACCACCCGCCGGAGCCATAACAATCAATTCTCTATCTTTAGTCAGCTCAAGGCGTAAATCCGGGTTATCCATACAAAGTTGATCAAAATGCTCTGGCGTTACCGTAAGCTTGGCATGGCTAACATTCAATAACAAAACATCAGCAGAGGATTTAGGAGTCGTGGCAATTGTCATAGAAACCTCCAAATCGTTCATGATTACCAAATTCGGCTCATGCTCAGCACAAATCCGGGCATCACCTCACCACAATCCATCGCACTAGGCGACTCTAATATCTCCACATCCTGTCCAGGACGATAGACCTCAATTTCTTTACTCTGAGGGTTAATCAGTAACCCCAACCTTACCCCAAGCCCTCGATACTCCTGCATCTTCTCCTGCAACGGCTTCAAAGTATCTGTAGCAGATCGTAGCTCAATCACAAAATCAGGCACGACCGGAATAAATCCAACAATTTCCACGCCCTCTAAGCGCGACTTCTCAATCCAAGACACATCCGGCGATCGCTTTCCGCCACCCAATGCTATGAAATCATAGCCCGTCGATGAATCGAATCCTTGCCCAAAGTTATTCTGGCGATTCCAGTACCAAACTTGCCCAGCTAAATCTAGATTTCTTTCACCAGTTTCACCACCCGCCGGAGCCATGACAATCAACTCTCCATCTTTAGTCAGCTCAAGGCGTAGATCCGGGTTATCCATACAAAGTTGATCGAAGTGTTCCGGCGTTACCGTGAGCTTGGCATGGCTAACATTGAGTAACAGAGCATCAACAGATGATGTAGGAGTCGTGGCAGCGGTCATAGAAACCTCCCAACATCTTGAGGAGCTAACTTCTGGCATTTCCACTCTATTATAGGTTCTAGCCCTACCCTTGCCCATTGACCCATCCAATCCAGGCAGCATCCAATCCTGGCAGCGTCCAATTTAGGCAGTCCAATTTAGTCAGTCAAACTTAGTCAGTCTAAATTCCTGCTGATATTGGTGTTGAATTGAAAGAATCAGCAATAACGTCATGGATGATGAAATGGTATGAGCCTAAGGACATTACACGGGATGGTCGCACTCATGGTCGCGTTGCCCTTCTTGCCCCCAGGATTTGCCTGTAGTCGAGCTGGTCAATCTCCTAGAGCTGAAGAAGCAAAGGTTAATACGTCAAATCAAAATGAGGCAGCATTAGGTATTTTTCAACCGATTGAGGGAACCCCTTACCTCATGGCCTCCTTAGACAACGTGGGCTCAAGATCAGAAAAGCTCTCGACGTCTGGCAGCTATTGGACGGGCGATCAATCCCGAAACTTAGTTTTTCTCGACACCAATACTTTAGAATCTCATCGGCTGTTTGAGACAAATGCCTACGTCATTGTGCAGACGGATAGATATAGCCAGGAGATTAACGGTAAAGCTGTGACGCAATGGCTGGTATATCAGGTTCTTAAAGCAGATACCAATGGCAACAGGTATTTAGACCAGAAAGACTTGCGCACCTTAGGGATATCATCAGCCAACGGCAAAGAATACGTTGAGGTATTGGCAGGGGTCACGGATATTTTTGGTATAACAATGGTCAAGCCTGGGAAGTTAGTCGTGGTTTACGGCAAAGATAAGATCAAAACATCAAGCATCATTAACCTAGATGAACGGAAAGTCATCACCACCAAGCCGCTCATTGATTTAGGTTCAGAAGTGAAATAATGTTGAAGCCTTATTCAAAAGCAGAGCAATAGATTTATTGTGAAACTTTCATCCTAAAGCAACTCATCAAATCATCTAAAAATCAAACAAATAGCTGATTTTACCCTCATCATTTACATGAAAATCTCCATTTAATTCGCTAGCCTTATTATCTAGATACTGCTTCGACTCTGCCAAAGACAACTTACTAGCGATTGAAAAATCAATAACAGATACTCGTCCGCCATTATTCTGAATAACTTCTAAAAAAATTGCTTCAAGTTGACGCTCTAGATCTGATTGTGATTGTTTTCTATTCTTTCGTACTCCTAGCATGATCGCTGTACCACCAGCCAATGCAGGAACTCCAAGAATTAATCCACCAAAGGCTGCGCTTTTTTCCTTTTCAGAGGGGTTCTTAGTCAGCATTACCGAAGCTGTAACCAACAAAAAAACAAAACTTATGGAAAATAAAATACCTGCGAATAATTTTTGCATAACTTCAATATGAGAATAAAATTCGGCACCAAAATCTCAGCTAGATTTGATCGAGAGTGTTTAAAATCGGGAGCATCTCATCTTTTTGCTAACGCGAGTTCGATAATGCACTTACAGCCCCTCACCCCAAACCTCTCTCCCGAAGGCGAGGGTTTAAGAAGCTTGACTTTTAATTACTCCTCCTTCTTCTCCCCAGAGAGAAGGATGGGAGGATGAGGAGCGGTTGTTTTTGTCGAACTCATCTTTTCGCCAAGTATTTATACTTATCCATAAAAACTTTCATATCATACCTTTCAGATAAATTGAAGGCTTCAAAAAGGGATTATAGCGCTAGACCGATACTCAATTTATGCTTAAAAAAGCTTGATTTTGCGCTTAAGTATTTCTACTCATCACAAAAGCGAGATGTTCCTGCCAAATCATGAGCGATCGCGCCTTGAAAATCCATCTCCAGTTGAATCAATTTTATGAGCTAGTTTATGAGCTAGTTTAAAGACCTTTCCCCCTGGAAATAATGCCTATCCCTGAAGAATCAGCCCAGAGGAAACCCAACACTTCCCTCATCGGAAAGTACGGAGAACGCTTAGTTGCCCAATGGCTCCAGCAACAGGGCTGGACAATTTTGGCTCAGGGCTGGTCGTGCCGCTGGGGTGAGTTGGACGTAGTAGCGCATTGGACAGGCGATCGCCCTTCCAGCTCAGAGACTCCCGAAACGGGCACCCTCGCCTTTGTGGAAGTCAAGACCCGCAGCAGTGGCAACTGGGATACCAATGGACTCTTCGCCATCACTCCTGCCAAGCAGGCCAAGCTGCGTAAAACAGCGCAGCTCTTTCTGAGTACATTTCCGCAGTTTGCAGACAGCCCCTGTCGCTTTGATGTGGCCTTAGTGAACGCTCAGAAGATAGCGCGGCCCATCTCAGCGCCTGCCTCAAACGAAACGCCAGCAAGCACCATTCAGTTAGGACAGCCCACCCTACAGCCAGGGTATCGACTCACCTTAACCACCTATCTCGACTCAGCCTTTGAATAACACGGGAAGCAGAGACGAGACAGAGAACAATAAAAAGACCCCCAGCAGGTGATTTGTCCACTGGGGGCTGGGGCTATACCGACGAAATCCAAACTAGCTTCGGGAAATACTCATCACCCAAGTACCCAGATAGCGCTTGAGGGGCACATCTCCGGGTACCGAAATAAAGCAGTTGAGGTAAAAAATCCCGCCACTTCTGGGGTTTTGCACATTGGACAGCACAATTTCTGCCGCAGTCCCCGCAGGAATTGGCTCTGCTGGCACAATCTCAATCAGGCGACTATCTTTATCTACCTTGGCTGAGCTGATAGGAATTTGCTTGCTGCGGCCAAACCCAATAAAGCGGCTCTTAGGGGATTCTTGAATGGTGATGGATTTTTCATTGAACTCGCCATCAAAATAATCTGGATAGGAAATGCGGATGCTGTCGATCGCCGTTTTTTGGCGACCCAGCTTGAGACGCATGCGCTCCTGAGGAAATCCGGGCGTCCCATATTGCAGGACATAGCCCAACTGCTGCTTTCCGGAAGGGCCATTACCACCCCAGGTAAAAGTCAGCCCTGGATTAGTCTGGGCAGGCGTGACAATCGGTGCGCCTACAAACAAGCAGCTTGCAATACAAAGGCAAGAGCTGAGGCGTTTGAGAGCAGATTTAGAAGCTGACATAGGAATAACGCTTTTGGGTGTAAGAAATGAATGGAGAGAATACAGGGGAGAGAATATTAAAGACAGAAACCCTAACTGGCGAGTGTTAAATGAACGCTTGTGGATGACGGTGGTGAGTGAGCGTATCTAGCGGAATGAAGTTCTAAGCAATCTACCAGATTAATATATCGAAATTTGTTGATTATGGTAGCAGCCTTTGAGTCTCCCTCAGTCAAAGGCTGTGCCAGAAATTAAAACGACCGTACTCAGGCCACCCAATCCCCCCACCTAGAAGCCCTATCTTTTGAACAAACGCCTAAACCACTAAACGCAGCGCGGCCAAGATGCCTCCCCCTAGACACACAGGTCAAATGATTAGACGCGATCGCGCCCTAAAAGTGCCCCAATATCGCCCCCCAGTATCGACCCCCAGTATCGACCTCTAATATCAGTCCCAAACCTCTACAACAACTGCATAGGGCTGGCGCTTGGGTAAACGCCAGCCCTACTCAGATTCCCTGAAGCGTGGATTGTTACGAGCTTTTTGAGGGAGGTTTAGGCTCTTCTGACTTGAGGGGCAGCTTTTGTCCAGAGGCAATTTGCTGATTCAGTACGCTGAGTGCTTTTGCATACTGAAGATCCCGATCTGTACCAATGATGTCGGGCGTTATGGCCTTTATTTGTGCCTCAGTCAGCTCAACCTTGTAGTCTGGCTCAATCCCTTTTTTGTTGATATCTCGACCACTAGGCGTAAAATACTTGGCGATCGTGACGGCCATACCCGACCCATCTCCTAAGGGACGAACCGACTGCACCAATCCTTTTCCAAAGGTCTTCGTACCAACCAGGACAGCTCGATCATCTTCTTGGAGAGCACCAGACAAAATTTCGCTAGCGCTCGCCGAGCCGCCATCCACCAAAACCACTAGGGGCTTATCGGTCAAGCTACTCCGCCCAGCAGTCACTCGCTCCGAGATGCCCCGTCGATCGACGGTCGAGACAATGGGCGCGTCATTGATCCACATGCGGGCAATCTCGGTACTGGCGTGCAGCAAACCGCCCGGATTAGAGCGCAGGTCTAAAATAAACCCGGCCACATTCTTCTGAGAAAGCTCCCGAATGGCTTTTCTCATCTCGTCTGGGGCATGGCTACTAAACTGCGATAGCCGAATGTAGCCTATAGGCCCAGCACTAGAAGTTTTTACGCTAGAGCGGACAGCTTTTAGCTCAATGCGCTCTCGCTTGAGGTTAAAGACTTTCGTTTGTCCACCGCGCAAAATGGTAAGCGTTACGTTGGTGTTGACCGGGCCACGAATCAAGGCAACCACTTCATTGATGTCCATGCCCTTCGTCGCCTTGTCGCCAACCTTCAGGAGCACGTCTTTAGCCAAGAGGCCAGCCTTGGATGCTGGGCTACCGTCAATGGGCGCAATGATTTTAATTTCTTTGGTTTTTTCATCTTGAGCAATTTGAATCCCCACCCCGGTCAGCTCTCCGGAGGTGTCAATTTTCATGCTCTTAAACTGCTCAGGATCTAAAAAGCGCGTGTAGGGGTCTCCGAGCTTTTCGAGCATTTCTCGGATGGCGCTGTAGGCTTCTTTTTGAGAAGGATAGGTGCGATTGAGGTATTGGGTACGCACTTTTCGCCAATCTAAACCGTTGAAGGTGCCATCCACATAGTCACTGTTAATGACTTGCCACACTTCATCAACGGTTTCTTTGGGGCTGGGCTGAAAAACCGCCCAGCTCTTGGAAAGGCGAACTCCTGCACCTGTCGCAATAATACTTGCTCCAACAAGAGCAGATGCGCCTAAAGCAAGGCTACGTTTTGACAGACCCATAAGCTATCCCCAGCTACTGGTTGTTACAAAGTACGCCTACTCTAACACAGGCTAAACGTTATGGCTGGCAACGTTATGAAGCGGCAACGATAAGCTGAGCCTAGGGTAAGCCCTGCCAAGCCTGAATTTGTTTTTGAGCAGCATCGTAGGCGCTGGAAAAGTTCGGAATTTGCTGAGCGATCGCGATCGCTTCGTTTTTATCAATAGTGGCTTGGCGAATGGCCAGCCCTAGCAGTTGATTCCCCCAGGTATTAATGACGCGCTGGGCCTCGGCACGCTGCGGCGATCGGGGCGAGATTTGATTGGCTGTTTCGATGGCGGCGGCGAGGGCACTGGGGGTATCCTGCTGGGCTTGGGCTTGGGCTTCTCTCAGCAAGTCTCCAGATGGATCAGTCGATGAACTGATCGGTTGAGCAGATCCTTGGATGGGGGCGGCGCTGCTGGCTGAGGGAGCGGCAGCGATGGTAAAGCCTTGGGTCTGGGACTGGGTTTGGAACTGGATTTGGGACTGCCAGTCGCGGATGCGGCTTTGGGCTTCGGCATAGAGCCTACTGCCGGACGGAATCTGCTGAGCCTGACGAATAGCGGCGCGCAGAGAGGCAAGATCTCCTCGAAACGATGTTTCGTCGGCCTGGGTCAAAATGGGCCGATCTTGCTGATCGCTGAGACTTTCACTCCATTGACGAATGGACTGCTGAGCTTCATTCCACTGGGTGCTGTCGCTAGGAACCTGTTGCGCCTGGAAGATTGCCCTAGATAGCCCCCCAACAGAGCCGTCAGCAGCCTGGGCTTGGGCTTCGGAGAGGAGGCGCACATAGCCAATATCTGCACTCCAGCGCAAAATATAGTCCTGTACCTTGCCATAGAGTGGGCGATTGGGTGATACCTTCTTGAGCCTGGCGATCGCCGACTCATAGCCTTCGGGCGTCTCAGACCAAGTTTCAGCCATTGCCTGAGCGATCTCAGTCCAGTCCTGCACTTCTGGCCAAAAGCTAACCTCTTTGGGAATTTGCTCAAGGGCATTAAGCGCTGTGTTGAGGTCTTCTTGAGCTAGGGCGTTTTCGGCAATGCTGACCAAGGCGCGCGCGACTTTAGAAACGCTCTGCTGCACCGATTTTTGAAAAATCGTCCCCTTAGAGGACAAGTCCTGCAGGATGCTTAACGCCTTAGTCAAGTTATCTAGCCCCCCTGCTCTTAAGAACCGCTGTGCCTCCACAAGCTGTGTTTCATCCTTTTGTGCCTGGATAATGCGCTGGTTGAGGGCTTCATACTGGTTCACCGACCAGTAGCGGTTGTCTACGGTCAACAGCCGAATCATGATCGAAAAAGTACCCCGCCAGTCCTCCGCATTGAGCGCTGCCTCGGCGCGCTTAAAAATTCCTTCCCCTTTGGCCCAGACCTTTTCCCAGTAGGCAATTCGCTCTGACACCAGTGCATAGGCTGTCGTCTGGGCCGGAATCTTTTTGGCAAAGTAAATGGCGCGCTCAAGGTTTCCCTGGTCAAATTCTTCTTCTGCAAGATCCAGCGCTTGCTTAGACCAGACTTCCACCCAGCGGTTAATCAGGGGGCGCAGGGGATGGTTGCGCGAAAGACCGTCAACTAGAGCGATCGCCTTAAATAAGTCTTCGAGGGTGCGCTTTTGGGCAACTTCTTGGGCGCAGTAAAGCCGTCGGGAACCAGATGCAAAGGGCCAAAATACGCGATCGCACTGAGGCTTTGGGGGCTGCCTCAACAACAACATTATCCCTAAAGCGCCGCTGGCCGCTCCACAGCCCAACAGCACCAAGGACACGAGCCACCAACGCCTTAAAACACCAAGCCCCAATGCCGAAATCAGCATGGAGCGCGATTCTTTAGGCTCTACCTGAACTGCCTTAGACATTGTGGCCTTGGACATTGTATTGGGCGCAGACTATTCAAGATATAGATCATATAGGTCAAAGATTACAGAAAAGCGGCGTTTGGCCTCAAGGCACGCCCTTAAGATTGCGCGAAAGATTGCGCGAAGAATGGCACCTTAAGTCGCATTACCTTAAGTCGCAAAGTCGCATTAAAAGTCGCATTAAAAGAACACCGCCCTAGTGTAATCAATATCAGGGTCAGTCATCTTGGCTAAGGCAACCTCAACTGCGATCGCTTGAGCGAGATGATTTGAACCAGACCCGCCAATCACAAGCCGTCAAGAACAGAACTTTGTTGGACAAAGATGTTGGACAAAAATTTTGTTGAACAGGAGGCGGGGAATGGTCTTGTCGGTGCTTGTCGGTGAGCCCATCAATCCGAATCGAAGCCTGCTGCGTAACCTAAACAGGGGTTGGTTCTCCGCCTTTTGGGCGTGGCTGAAAATCTATCAGCCAGCAGGAATTTGAACCATAAGCGCTTAACCAGCAAGAATTTGAGCAGTAAGGAGGATTTATGTTCGAGACTTTGAACAAATACAAAAAACGCATCTTTAGGCTATCGCTAGGAATAATGACTTGTTTCCTATCTATTGCGATGGCGATTCAGCTTCAGACAGCACAGGCCAGAACAACTGCGGTGGATGTCCTCACTGCTGCACCAGTCCTGTCCACGTCGCTGAATCTAGACAGCGTACAGGTGCAAGCGGCCAATGCCGGACTAGCGCAAGGAGATTTGCTCAGCCAAACTTTAATAGGCCAAACCTTAATGGGCCAGACTTTAATGGGCCAGAATGCCGCCCTTCAGGGATTTACAGCAATTCTATCGGGCAAAAATATTGCGCCCAATCCCGTCCAGACCGACGCAACTGGCGTAGTAGGTGCCTCCCTCAACGGCAGTCGTCTCGTGGTGCGGGGAGTCTTTCGCAACTTGAGTAGTCCTTTGCGCGATTATGCAACGGATCCTCTCAACCCGCCCAACCCAAACATCACCTCAGGTGTACACCTCCATAGAGGCGAACCAACTGCAAATGGCCCGTTTCAATACGCACTTCAGGTACAGGCTGACCCCAACGGCTTAAACGGCAGCTTGAGTGGGCAGTATACTTTGACGGCCGAACAGCTTGAAGCACTCAACAAGGGCCAGCTTTATGTAGACCTCCATACAAGAGGATTTCGGACAGGAGAACTGCGGGGCATTCTCAAGCCCTAGCACTTCAAGCTTTGGTGCTTTGCGCCTGCTTCTTACACAGCTCCACATATTGCCCGTATTGTGCAGCGAAGACGGAATTGTGCGGCGAAAGCGGAGAAGCCTGAGCCGTTGCCGGAGAACGATCAGAAGCTGAGGCTGGTGCAGCTCGCCTTAGCAGTCTGAGTATGAGAGGAGAACTTGCGGGGAATCTTTCTATCTTGATTGAGTTATTGGCGTGAGACCATCTGAAAGTAGCTGGAGTACCATCATTTCTTGGATCGCTTTCTACTATGTTTTATGAGGGAAAACATTTTCCAAAGGCCTGAAGTAACTTAATAGCCCCCTTGACCTTAATTTTTCGACGTATCAACGCCCAAATAATATTTTCTTCCTTACAAAGAAACCTGATCCAAGTTTTGCTATCTGCTGTCACAGCAAGATCCGCTTTTCCGTTGTGTCCTGATTGAACTTGAAGCGTTTTGTTCTGAATTGTTATGGTCGCTTGAGCACGTTCAGCGCCAGTAAAGGTGAAGTGATAAACTGCACGCAATCCTTCCGACTGATTGCGCTGAAAGAGCAATGGTAGACCGAAGAGAAACCCTTCTATCGATACCGGACGAATTCCACTGCTGACAAGTTTGACGGTTTTATGGGGAAAGCGTCTAGCGACATAGGTTTCTGCATCCGATCCGGGGATGACATAAATGGTTTCAGTTTTTTCCTGCAATGGCTTCACAACGTCTCGCACAAATTCTTTGCGATCGCTTAAAAATGGCGCGATGACATCTTCTCCAGCCGGACAAGCCGCCATGCAGTAAGCGGCCTTGTAATTAGCTTTAAAAGATAAACTCTGCCACATGGAGGCAGATTCCGCCGCGCTAAATTTTTCGCGATAGTCTTTGGCACTCTTACTTTCGGCAATCGTCTCCGCCCACTCGCTAAATCCACCCATGAATTCACGGTAATTATGGGTATAACAGGCTGAAAAATTAAAGTGACCATCTGAGGCGATCGCGCCAACGGGACAAGCCGCAACACAGAGTTTGCAATCGATGCAAGGGTTATAGTCAATCGGATAATTGTAATCCGTAACTTCCGATTCCATCAACACCGCACCCAACAAGATAAAATTGCCAAACTTAGGATGAATGACATTCCGATGCAATCCCATATGTCCCAAGCCAGCAGCGACTGCAACAGGCTTATACGAAACAATCCAAACCTTACCTGGAAACCGATCCATTTCTTGCGGAAACGCTACCGACGGATTTAGGGCACGGATGCCAATTTGGGTCAAGGTTTCGACGATCGTGCGACCGACCCGATCAATATCCGCCCCACTCGAATGAAATTCGGTGTTCGCAATTGATCGTAGCGGCGCTCGTACATTCTCCTGGTTCATCCGGCAAACAAAGCTAATCAAGGTTTTGGTCTTGGGGAAGGCAGCCAAGATATCAGCCTGTTGATCGGCGAGTTCCGGTCGATCGATTTCGACAAAACCTACATCATCTGCACCTGCTTGCAAACAAAGCTCGCGCAGCGAATCTGAATTTAGAGGAGTCACAACAACAGATGATTGGACAACTGAGCGATTGCGCCACCATTGGACTGTAGGATGATCTTCAAAATTTTTCATGACAGCCACGCCAATAAAGGGTTTAATGCTTCGTCATACTTTTCATCACACCACCCATAATCCGCACCCGCGCCCATCGGGGTAACGGGAGCAGGGAGTAGGTCAGCAGTTTTGATAGGAATCCTGGTAACACGGTGGACTTTCGGCCCAACGCTTGTAAAGTTCCTTGAGCGACCACCGCTGCGCTGAGAGCCTTGCCCATCTTCATCCCGGCGCGATCAGCAAACCCACTGTTCGTCGGCCCTGGTGCAGAGGCGATTACATCAACGCCCAAGGGTGCAAGCTCTACATTGAGCGCTTCAGCGAAGGTTTGCACATAGGCTTTGGTCGCTGCATAATGCGCCGCAAATGGCATTCCCTGAAACCCCACTATCGAACTCATCAAAACGATGCCGCCCCGTCGCTGCTTGGCAAACCGCTGTGCAAAGTGCCAAGTCAGCCCCATGAGCGATCGACAGTTAACATGCAGCATCTCCACCTCTTGTTCCAGTCGGCAATTGAGAAACGCGCCTGATGTGCCAAAGCCTGCCGCCGCCACCAGTAACCCAACTTCCAAATTCTGGGTCTGTGCGGCAAGGGTTTCCAAGCTCCTCTCCACCGACAAATCCTGGATGACTGAGCGCACCTCAATCTCATAGCGATCGCTCAAGTCATTCGCCATCTGCTCTAAAGTCGCTTGACTCCGCCCCACCAAAACAAGATTCAACCCCGACTCAGCTAACCTCAGTGCCATTTCACGACCAATGCCAGAAGATGCACCTGTGACGACAGCCCAAAGACCATATCGGGCTTTTAGTCGTCTTTGGAAGTTTTTCATGTCAATCTCTGTTTTTTGTATTCAAGTTTTTGAGTACAAAAGCATGATATTTTCAAGTCATGAAATCCGTCAAGCGATTTTGAGTCCTGATTTCCGTAGAATTGATTTATGGCTCTCAAGCATACGATCCTGGCTTTTCTCTCACGACAACCCCTAAGCGGCTATGAAGTCGCGAAAGAATTTGCGGAAGGATTTGGGGGATGTTTTTGGAAGGCGAGTCAACAGCAGGTGTATGCAGAGCTTGCCAAGCTAGAACAACAAGGTCGCGTCACCTACGAGGTCATTCCCCAGCCTGGACGCTTAGATAAAAAAATCTATTCCATCACGAGCGAGGGGCAGGAAGACCTCATCAGTTGGCTAACCCAGCCCACAGAACCCACTGCTATCCGCGAAGATCTTGGCGTTATAGGATTAGCAGGGCATCTCGTGCCAAGTCAGGTCGTTGTTCTTGAAATCGAGCGTCGGCAAAAACTGCATAGGTCAATGGCGCAACACTTGCAAAAAATGGACGAACATTTTGCCAAAAATTTGGATTCACTCGAACTCAAAGATCTCTATATGCACCTCGTTATTCGTCGGGCAATTCGCTATCAAGAAGACTGGGTTGCATGGTGTAATGAATCACTTGAGGCAATCGAACGGACTATGAATGATGAGTCATTTGAGTGAGTCATTTGAGAATTAGAAAGCAGAATGCGATCAGCATCGCTTCACTGAAGATCGAAGATCTCGAAGACCTTTTTGAGCGATCGCCCATCCAATGCGCTACCACATCCAGCTCACCCCATCGAGACGACCAGTCCTGAGCCAAAATTGTCCAGCCCTATTGCTGGAGCCATTGGGCAACTAGGCCTTCTCCGTACTTTCCGATGAGGGAGGTCTAGGGTTTCCTTTTGGCTAACTTTGCGGAGACAGATTTTATAAATAAAGCTTGCTTAAGTTGAGTGTCGGCTTATTTTAGAAGCGAGAGACGAATTCTTTGGAGTAGCTAAGTAGGGCTAACGATTCAGGTGAGGTGCTTCTTTACAAAGATATTCTCTAAAAATTTGACGTGCCGTTTTGTGTTCTCCATTCGGGGTCAAATCTGATAGCCACCATAGAAATTGACTTTGGTAACATCGTGCTTCATCGGTCGCAATCAGACGCGCAAGATGTTCGCAGTTCCATCCCAAAGTTGAATAGCTCCAGGAGCCAAAAACATGACATGCATACGTTAGACGTTCTACAGTCTGTTGTGGAGAAAAAGCAATAGATTCAATCCCTTCAACAAATTTTGCATCTTGTCTTTCAAATGACTGTAATCCTCTCCCTGTATCAAAAATGTATAAATCGGATAGGCCAATTCCATAGTGCCAAAATGGATCAGATGAGTTCTGCCAGTTTAGTAAACGTCCATATCTTTGACTATTGGGATCAAGATAATTGTAAATCTCTTTAACCTTGTCCAAGAATACTTCTGATTCTTGAATTAATTCAATCGTATGAGCTTTCGTGATTTGATGATATTCGTCACCCGTGCTCAAAATCTTGATTCGAGAACGATCAAAACCTTTTGGAAATTGAGTTGTCGAGTTATATAAGACATTCTCTAATTTGGCAGAATCGAGACTAGCTCCGATTAAATTTGCATCGCGTAGATCTACATTTCTTAAATCGGTACGACTTAAATTAGAAAAGGTAAGGTTCACTCCTTCACTCAAATTAGCACCACTCAAGTCTGCACCACTTAAATTAGTCTCTCGCAAATCAGATGCTCTAAGATCTATATTGGGCAGTACAGCCCAAGCAAGATTTTCTCCCCTGAGGCAAGTGCCTCTAAAATCACGCTCTCCTGTTTTATAACGATCTATTAATTCTTTGGCATTCATACTTTATTTTTAAAAATCGAATAAACTAGAGTTTAGTCATGCATGTTTCTAAAAGAATTATCACATCATGAAGCAATACAATACGCTTATTCAGATTACTCTGGAAGCGTGAAAAGGCCATTGCGTATAAGTTAGATATTAATTTTGAGTCTCAGCGCAACTATATGATCTTAAATTTTTAATCTTAAACTTTAAGTCTCAAAAATTTCCTTTAGATTCAGCGCAAACCCAGGTAAAATTTCCCCGCCCAGAATCTCTGCGAGAGACTGGAGTATTTCAACGGGCTGGTCTACTCGATAGATTTAAACGGTGTGGTCTTGAGGGTTTAATAAAAGACCTAGTCGAACCCCGTTGTCGATGTATTCCTGCATTTTGTCCTGCAAGGGCTTGAGACGATCGATTGCAGACCGCAGCTCAATCACAAAATCTGGTGCGAGCGGTAGAAATCCCTCCGCGTCTAAATTTAGCGTCAGGGCAGTCATAGAACAGCCTCAGGATGCAGGTAGCCATAGTTTAGCATCCGCCATTTAAGCCAAGTGGGCATATAGTCAGCAGGGCTGGCGCGTGAAGACGGTAGGGCTAAATCAAGAACGATGGGGGCGGAGCCAAGAAAGCGATGGGGGCGGAGCCGAGATTTTAGCAACAGAAGCGTAAACCCCTATCGCTAATGGTGTGAACACCGATCTCGTGAAAAGCTTGATGATCTCTACAATAAGCTCATGATCGTTAGGTTCATGAGCGTTAAGTCACAATCTAAGTCACGATCTTAGGGGCAAGGCTCGCAACAGCTTAACCCCGTTGCACCTTTGTCGAGAAGAGAGAACCCCCATGCAACCAACCAACCCCAACCAATTTACAGAAAAAGCCTGGGAAGCCATTGTCCGCACCCCAGATATTGCAAAGCAAGCGAAGCAGCAGCAGCTTGAAAGCGAACATCTTTTGCAGGCGCTGCTAGAGCAAGAGGGCTTAGCCACCAGTATTTTTAACAAGGCTGAGGTGAGTGTGCAGCAGTTGCGCGATCGCACGGCTGACTTTATCCAGAAGCAGGCAAAACTCAGCACGCCCAGCGACTCGGTGTACTTGGGTCGTAGTTTAGATACGCTCCTTGACCGTGCGGAGAGCCATCGTAAAACCTTTGAAGACGACTTTATCTCCATTGAGCACTTGATTTTGGCCTACGCTAAAGATGAGCGACTGGGACAAACGCTGCTCAAAGAAGTAGGGCTAGACGAAGCAAAGCTGCGCGCCATTATTGAACAAATTCGGGGAAACCAAAAAGTGACGGATCAAAACCCAGAAGGGAAGTACGAATCTCTCGAAAAGTATGGCCGCGATTTAACAGAGCTAGCAAAGTCTGGCAAGCTTGACCCCGTGATTGGTCGAGATGATGAAATTCGCCGCACGATCCAAATTTTGTCCCGCCGCACCAAAAATAATCCGGTGCTGATTGGGGAGCCAGGGGTCGGTAAAACCGCGATCGCCGAGGGTCTGGCCCAGCGCATTATTGCCGGAGATGTGCCCGAATCTCTGCGCGATCGCCAGTTGATTTCCTTGGATATGGGCGCACTGATTGCGGGGGCAAAATACCGGGGCGAATTTGAGGAACGACTCAAGGCCGTCCTGAAGGAAGTCACGGACTCCCAAGGCCAAATTATTTTATTTATCGACGAAATTCATACCGTCGTGGGCGCTGGGGCAACCCAGGGCGCAATGGATGCAGGCAACTTACTGAAGCCCATGCTGGCGCGGGGTGAGCTGCGCTGTATTGGCGCTACAACGCTAGATGAGTACCGCAAGTACATCGAAAAAGATGCTGCCCTAGAGCGACGATTTCAGCAGGTCTTTATTGACCAGCCCAGTATTGAAGACACCATCTCTATTTTGCGCGGCCTTAAGGAGCGCTACGAAGTGCATCATGGGGTGAAGATCTCCGACAGCGCCCTTGTTGCAGCGGCCACCCTCTCCACGCGCTACATTAGTGATCGCTTTTTGCCAGACAAAGCCATCGACTTGGTCGATGAATCCGCCGCCAAGCTCAAGATGGAGATTACCTCCAAGCCCGAAGAGCTTGACGAAATTGATCGCAAGATCCTTCAGATTGAGATGGAGCGCTTGTCCCTGCGCAAAGAAAGCGATCGCGCGTCTCAAGATCGGCTGGCCCGTCTAGAAAAAGAGCTGGGCGACCTTAAAGAAGAGCAGTCGAACCTGAATGCCCAATGGCAGTCTGAAAAACAGGTCATTGACCAAATCCAGACCGTTAAAGAAGAGATTGACCGCACCAATATCGAGCTTCAACAGGCCGAGCGAGAATACGATCACGAAAAGGCCGCTGCCCTCAAGTACGGCACCCTCGTTAGCCTGCACCATAAGCTAGAAGACGCGGAAGCCAGCCTCACCCAAGCCCAAACCACGGGACACTCCATGCTGCGCGAGGAAGTCACCGAAGCGGATATTGCTGAAATTATTGGCAAATGGACAGGCATTCCGGTGAGCAAGCTCGTGCAGTCCGAAATGGAAAAGCTCCTCCACCTCGAAGGCGAACTGCATCAGCGGGTCATTGGCCAGGATGAAGCCGTGACCGCCGTGGCCGACGCTATCCAGCGATCGCGGGCGGGACTTGCCGACCCCAACCGTCCGATCGCCAGCTTTATTTTCCTCGGCCCCACGGGGGTTGGCAAAACCGAGCTGGCCAAAGCCTTAGCCGCCTTTATGTTTGATACCGAAGATGCGATCGTGCGGATCGATATGTCCGAGTACATGGAGAAACATAACGTCTCGCGTCTGGTGGGTGCGCCTCCGGGGTACGTGGGCTACGACGAAGGCGGACAGCTCACGGAAGCCGTGCGCCGACGCCCCTATGCGGTCGTGCTTTTTGACGAAATTGAAAAAGCGCACCCAGATGTATTCAACATCATGCTGCAAATCTTGGATGATGGGCGCGTGACCGACGCTCAAGGGCGTACCGTAGACTTCAAAAATACGGTCATTATCATGACTAGCAACATTGGGTCGCAGTACATCTTAGATTTAGCCGGAGACGATACCCGCTATGTTGAAATGCAGACCCGTGTACTAGAAGCGCTGCGGGGCAACTTCCGACCCGAATTCCTAAACCGGATTGATGAGCACATCATCTTCCATAGCCTCCGCAAAGACGAACTGCGCCAAATTGTGAAGCTTCAGGTCAAGCGCCTTGAAAAACGCCTCCAGGATCGTAAAATCACCCTCAAGCTCTCAGAGTCTGCCCTCGACCTGCTGGCCGAAGTTGGCTACGACCCCGTATATGGGGCACGTCCCCTTAAGCGCACCATTCAGCGTGAGCTAGAAACCAAGCTAGCTAAAGGCATCTTAAGCGGTACCTTCAGCGAAGGCGATACGGTCTTTGTCGATGTGCTCAATGAGCGCCTTGACTTTAAGCGCCTCTCCGCCGAGGTGCTGAGCAGTTAAGCTTGAGCCGTTGGGCGAACCTCTACGGCCATCCGGCGTGAGGGTCGAGTTGATCTGAACCTATTCCACGCCGATCCGTGGATTGAGAATCCGTGGAATGCCCTGGCTATGAATTCTGTGCTTGTGCAACAATCTGCTCAAAAATCTGCGCAACCATCTGGTCGCCAATTGGCTTTTCAAGCGCTGAAAGCGGTGCATAAAGGTGCATTTGCTGATGTGGCGCTTGAGCGCAGTCTGGCAAAGCATACGCTCACCGATGCAGATCGGCGGCTCCTCACGGAGCTAGTCTATGGGTGTGTGCGACGCCTGCGATCGCTGGATGCCCTCATTACCCAACTCGCCAAAAAGCCCGCTAGCGGCCAAGCCCCAGATGTCAGAACCATTCTGCACTTGGGGCTATATCAGCTTCGGTATTTAGCGCAAATCCCCCCCTCGGCAGCGGTGAATACAACCGTAGAGCTGCTAAAGCAAAATCGACTAAGCGGACTTTCTGGGTTTGTCAACGGGCTACTGCGGCAGTACCTGCGGCTTCAAGAAAAGGGCGATCCGCTTGCCCTGCTGACGGCTGACAGCGCCAATCCAATCGAGCGCCTCGGTATTCTGCACAGCTACCCGGACTGGATTGTCAAAACCTGGACAGACAGCCTCGGACTAGAAGCTGCCGAACAGCTTTGCATCACCCTCAATCAACCCCCTACCCTAGACCTGCGTATTAACCCGCTGCAAACAGACCGCGAAACGGTACAGGCTGCCTTTGCTACTCAAGGGATTGAGACGGTAGCGCTCCCCTCTCCCCAAGCCCTGCGAATGGTGGGAAATCCTGGGGCTATTCCCAAATTACCGGGGTACCAAGAAGGATGGTGGATGGTGCAGGAGGCCAGCGCTCAGCTCGTGGGCCATTTGCTGAATCCCCAGTCCGGTATGGTGGTGATTGACCTTTGCGCGGCACCGGGTGGCAAGACTGCCCATCTGGTTGAGCTGATGCAGGGGCAGGGAAAAGTTTGGGCCTGCGATCGCACTGCGTCCCGCCTCAAGCGTCTCCAGCAAAACCTCGATCGGCTCCAGATCAGCGCGGCAGTCAATATCTGGCAGGGAGATGGGCGATCGCTCTCTGCTGAGATTCCCTTGGCTGATGCGGTTCTGCTGGATGCTCCTTGCTCTGGACTGGGTACCCTACACCGCCATGCCGATGCACGCTGGCGACAAACCCCAGAAACGGTACAGGAACTCTGCGCCCTACAAAGCCAACTGCTGAGCGCCGCTGCTCAGCATGTCAAGCCCGATGGAATTTTGGTCTATGCTACCTGCACGCTACACCCTCAAGAAAATGAGGCTGTGGTCGAGCGCTTTTTAGCAGAAAACTCTCACTGGCACATTGATCGCCCAGCGCCAGAGGAGTTCCTATCATCTTTGCAGTCTGACCAGGGCTGGATTAAAATCTGGCCCCATCAGCAAAACATGGACGGCTTTTTTATGGTGCGGCTTCGGCAGGGGAGCTGAGCCGCTGGGTCATTACAGCACTTAACGCTGGTTGCCTTTTCCCGTAAGCCTATGGCTGGAAATTAGGCCGAGGCGTTGGGTGATGACGTTGCGTCTTGAGCAAAA
Source organism: Thermosynechococcaceae cyanobacterium MS004 (assembly GCA_022402525.1). Lineage (GTDB taxonomy): Bacteria > Cyanobacteriota > Cyanobacteriia > Thermosynechococcales > Thermosynechococcaceae > JAAURS01. The sequence goes on along the minus strand of JAKRSB010000004.1, from coordinate 5,554 downwards.
ACGTCTTGCTCCAGATTTTGGGCTTTTAGACTTGATGCTTCTAGATTTTTGGCTTTTAGATTTAACGTGAGGTCGACCAGAAACAACCGCCCCTCATCCTCCCATCCTCCTTCTCCCTAGGGAGAAGGAGGGGCTTAAAAATCAAGCTTCTTAAGCCCCTCGCCTTTGGGAGAGGGGTTTGGGGTGAGGGGCTTCAAGGGCATCATGGAAACCACGTAAATTTAGCGCGCTGAGGGCTTCATCACACCACTCAACCCAGGCGGTTTCGTGGCGAATACCTTGGCGTAGGGTGAGGTACTGGCACTTTATCGCGAACGGGAGCGGCTCTGGATCTGGGAAATACTGATCTGCGATCGCCTGATAGGTCTGGAGCTGCTGCTGATGGCTAGCGCGCGTTCTTAACAGCTCTTCCTGGAGGAGCTGAGGCTCAACAAGCCCCCCTGCAAAGAGCTTAACCAGAATTTCCTCCTTGTGCTTACTCGATTTGCTGGGCTGTGCAATCCAGTCCATCATTTCTTGCTGACCGAGGGGCGTCAGGCAAAACATTTTTTTATTGGGACGATCGGACTGCTCAATGGTGTGGCTTTCAATCCATGATTTATCCTCTAGCTGCCGCAGTTCCCGATAGATCTGCTGGTGGGTTGCTGACCAAAAGTAGCCCACCGACTCATCAAATCGCTTGGCTAGGTCGTAACCGCTGCTTTCTTTACAGGAGAGCGCGGCCAAAATGGCGTAAGCCAAACTCATACTGCTTCCTTTTCACAACGAACTCCATCCCGGAACTCAAGCCCGTCCATCCCTTGAATCCCGCCCAGGACTATCCACGAGGGCGCAATGATCTGCTTAGCTTCCCATTAATCCTGGATTAATTCTAGCGGCGATATTCACCACTTGACATATTCAACAAAGTGCATATTAATTAGTATATGCACTTTGTTGAATATTCGGCTTTGAGCATAGGAGCTTGAGCCGCTGAGTTTAAGCCTATAAGTTTGAGCCTGTAAATTTAAGCCTGTTACGCTTAAGAAGAATCCCAAGGAGGGTTTATGACTGTATCGCAGCAGAAATCTAGCCCAAAATCGGCAGCAGCCCACTGGTCTAGCGCCTTTACGCAGCCCATTCAAGAATTCCCGTTAACGCCCCTGCGCGTCATTTCAGGTCAGGTGCCCGCAGGTCTGCGGGGAAGTCTCTACCGCAATGGCCCATCGCTTTTTGAGCGCCAGGGAGAGCGGATTACCCACTGGTTTGATGGGGACGGTGCGGTGCTGGGCGTCCATTTTGATGGGGAGGCTGCCCAAGGGGCCTATCGGCGCGTCCAGACCGCTGGATATCTTGCAGAAGAAAAGGCCGGAGCCTTTCGGTTTAGCGGATTTGGGCGACGGGCTACACCCTTCTGGCGGCGATCGCAGGGAGAGTCTTCCCTGTCCCCTAAAAATGCGGCCAATACTTCCGTCCTTGCCCTAGAAGATCGGCTGCTGGCGCTCTGGGAAGGTGGATTGCCCCACGCGCTGGATCTACAGACCCTAGAGACCATCGGGATGGACGATCTTCAGGGATTGGAGGCAAGTCAAACCTTTTCCGCACATCCGAAGGTTGATCCGCAGACGGGTGAAATCTATAACTTTGGCATTCAGCCAGGGCGACAGTCTTTGCTGAACCTGTATCACTGCGATCGCCGAGGTAAGCTGCTGCGTCAGAATAAAATCCCGCTCCAGGGCACCCCCTTAGTCCACGACTTTGTGCTGGCGGGGCCTTACCTTGTCTTTTTCATTTCGCCCGTCTATCTGGAGGTATTGCCGCTGCTGCTGGGTTGGCAGGGCTACAGCGAAGCGCTCCGCTGGCAGCCTAAGCGGGGCACTCAGGTTATGGTGATTAATCGAGAAACGCTAGAGCTGCTTCAGCAACGTGAAGTCGACCCCTGGTTTCAGTGGCACTTTGGGAATAGTTTTGTAGACGCCGACGGCCAGATTGTGGTGGATGTGGTGCGCTATGCAGATTTCCAAACCAATCAATTTTTGAAAGAAGTGCCTTCCGGTCAGCCTAAAACCGATGCCCCCGGAACGCTCTGGCGCTTACGGGTCAACCCCCAGACGGCTGAAGTGGCAGAAGCGCACCGCCTGCATGACCGCATCTGTGAGTTTCCGGTGGTGTCTCCGGCAGCAGCGGGCAGCCCAGGCCGGTATACCTTTCTCAGTACGCATTCAGACCACAACCGCACCACGGATCTGTTTGATGCGATCGCCTGTTTTGACCATACTCAGGACACCTTAACCCTCGCCAATCTGGGGACACAACGCTATCCCAGCGAACCGATCTTTGCCCCAAACCCCCATCAGCCCCATCAGGGCTGGGTGCTGACCATCATCTATGACGCCCAACATCATGCCAGTGAGGTTTGGGTGTATGAGAGTCATCGCCTTGGAGATGAACCCGTCTGTCGCCTTGCGCTCCCAGGAGCGATCGCCGTGAGTTTTCATGGGACTTGGCGGCCTGCGATTTAAGATCGCCCAGGTTTATCTGGACATCTTGATCTGGGCATCGCCAAAAAAAGTAGATGGAATTCTTGCGCTTTTACCACAAAGTGACACACCCGCATTAAGATCAGCGTGACTTTCCCATGAGGTTTCCTAAACCTAGACACCAACGCTGGAATCTAGGTGCAGAAACCAGCGCTGGAACAAGTTGCCGTTAGGGAAGGTCTGGGGCGGCAGCTTGACGGGTTAGACCTAACTGCTTAAACCTAGCGGGTTAAATCTAGCTGGCTGAAGCAGCCCTTTCCAAAACTGTCTCTTAAGGTAGGAGTGTGTGTGATGAATGTAGCGAAATTGAATACTTGGATTGTGCTCCCAATGGTTGTGGCAAGCGGGATAGCTTCCCCTTTGCCGAGTGATGCGGCTTCCCGCACGGAAAAGACCGTTGAGAAAGCTGCCAAAGTTTTTGAAGAAATTATGGTTGATTCCAACAGCCGTATTCCCCGCAGGCTGTTAGAAGAAAGCCAGGGGATCGTGATTATACCCGATGTTCTACGTGCGGGTTTCTTTTTTGGCGGCACCAGAGGAACAGGGGTCATGGTGGTGCGCGAACCAGACGGGCCTTGGAGTAATCCGGCATTCGTCAGCCTCACGGCAGGCAGTGTTGGACTCCAGTTTGGTGCAAAGTCCACGGATATTGTGATGGTCTTTAAGAGCAGAGAGGCCATTCAGAAGTTTTTGACGGGTTCCTTTCGGCTAGGGGGCAGCGTGTCTGGGACTGCTGGCCCTATTGAATCATCCCCTGTAAATTCTGCCAGAGGGTTTAATAATGCGCCCGTGTATACCTATGCCCGCAGCAGCGGGTTATTTGGTGGGCTATCCCTAGAGGGGACGGAGCTAGGGTTTGACAATAAGCGCAACAGCAAATTTTACGGCAAGCAATTATCTGCGCGTCAAATCTTTAATGACCCCTTCATCACCGCACCCCCGGTGGTTGAGTCACTAAGAGATGTTTTGGAGCAGGCAGAAGCAGGGGTCTTAAGACCGTTTTAGACCCGCGCAAATTCGATGATTTGAATCTTGGATCTATCTAATCTTAAGCCCCTCCCCCCAACCCTCTTGTCTTTGGGAGAGGGGCTTACAACCCTGATTTTTGGTGGCTTCTGCTTTTCTTCTAGGAAGAAGAAAGCTTGAAGCGTGGGGGCAATTCATTTTTTCGCACTTATGCCCAAGAGCGCCCCATACATGCCTTTAGGGCGAACAAGATAAGCTAGAGATTCCCTGGGGCTACCCTTGTCCGAATCTCAGAGCTTATCCCGCGATGGAACAACTTAATTTAAATCTACCCCAGCAGTTCTGGGCGATCGCCAAGCCCTTCTGGGTGGGCGACCAAAAATGGCGGGTGCGGGGCCTATTGCTATTGGTGGTTGTGCTGTCTTTGGGCTACACCGGACTCAGCGTGGTGCTGAATAACCAGCGAGGGGCGCTAATCTCCGCACTTTCCGCACAGGATGAGGCCCGATTCTGGCAGGTCATTGTGGTATTTGCGGGGGTTTTGGTGATTTATGCGCCCCTTTTTGCAGGCTATGTGTACCTGCGCGATCGGCTGGGTCTAAAGTGGCGCAACTGGCTCACAAACTATGTGATGGATCGCTATTTTGAAAACCGTGCGTTCTATCGGGTGAACCACGCTGAAGCCAATACTGGAGCTAATTCTGAGGCCCAAATAGACAACCCTGACCAGCGAATTGCAGAAGATGTCAAAAGCTTTACCCAGGAGTCTTTAACGCTGCTTCTAGCGGTTGTCGATTCCCTCTTGGCGATCGCAGCCTTTGGCGGGGTGCTGTGGAGTATTTCAAAGTCCCTCATTGTATTTTTGGTGCTGTATGCGCTGGTCGGCACCCTAGCCACCGTGGGGATTTTTGGCAAAAAGCTGGTGCAGCTTAACTTTGACCAGATCAAAAAAGAAGCGGATTTCCGCTTTGGTCTGGTGCGCGTGCGCGAGAATGCCGAAGCGATCGCCTTTTATCAGGGAGAAGGACGCGAAGCGGAGCAGCTCAAGGGTCGCTTTAGCCAAGTTTTTGATAACTTCAAGCGCCTTTTATTTTGGGAGTTAAACCTGAATGCCTTCAGCAATGCCTATGAATTTATCCCCTTTATTTTGCCGGCGATCGTCGTTGCCCCTGGCATCTTTGCGGGGGAACTAGAGGTTGGCAAAGTATCTGAAGCCCAGGGTGCCTTTATTCGGGTCTTCTTTTCCCTAAACCTCATTGTGGCGCGCTTTCAGTCCCTGGCAACCTTTGGAGCAGGCGTACAGCGCCTCTTCTCCTTCTCTAGCGCGCTTGATCAGCCGACTCAAGAGCAGCCCATCACTGAACAGTCCCAAGGGGAGCAGAGTTTAATGGTGCCGCTCGATGGGCTACAAGCTGACCAGAGCGAGCCGCAAGTCCTTCCGGCCATTGCAGCGCCCCCAATCTCTACGATTCCAACCTCTACAATTCAAACCGAGACAGCGGCAATGCTTGCCCTAGAGTCTATGACGCTACAGACGCCCAACCGTCAGCGCACCCTCATCAAGCAGCTCTCCCTTCAGCTTTTACCTGGAGAGGGTCTACTGGTCAAAGGGCCAAGTGGCTGCGGTAAAAGCTCTTTACTCAGAGCGATCGCAGGGTTATGGCAGACGGGCAGCGGGAAGGTAAAGCGTCCGCCCCTCTCGGACATGCTGTTTTTGCCCCAGCGCCCCTACATGATTCTGGGGACGCTCCGCGATCAGATTCTCTACCCAAAACTAGGGGTCGAGATGGCAGAAGCCCAGCTCCAGGAGATTTTAGCGCGTGTCAACCTTGCCAATCTTCAGGAGCAGCACGGTGGATTTGACACAGAGCAAGACTGGTCAGAAGTCTTATCTCTCGGCGAACAGCAGCGCCTCATCTTTGCACGTCTCCTGCTCAACCAGCCCGCCTACGCCATCCTAGACGAAGCCACCAGCGCCCTCGATACCCAAAACGAAGCCCTCCTCTACGAGCAGCTTCAAAGCTCCGGCATTACCTACTTAAGCGTGGGGCATCGGCCTACCCTAGACC